>CAZTPH010000119.1:4172-4706 GCA_964614705.1 uncultured Coxiellaceae bacterium | reverse complement strand
AGAACAACCAATTAATCTGAAATCCATCCCCAAGAACTCGTTGTTACCAAATGTTATTTGGTTAATTCTAACCATAACCATTGCAAAATCAGCTATTGATGCATTAGAAATGGGAATTTTTAGAAATATCTATCGATTATCAGATATGTTAATTGGTATCTTTTTTATCTTTTGGATTCTCGGGGGGGGTATTAGCAGGAATAATCAGCAACAAATTGGCTGAAAATTTCTTTCATAAAATCAACTATCTAAAAGCTACTATTATCATATTTATAGCATCGGCTTTGTGCTTTATATACTTTGAACAGCAGTACTTGGGAATAATTATTTATACTTGTTGTGGTTGTTTGTATATCTTTACTGACATCTTTGCTAACAATTACATCTACCACCAAACAATTCCAGCTAAACACTCTCATAATTTCGGGCTTAAAAACATCTTCTCAAATAGCGCCATGCTAATTTGTTTACCAAGCTTAGGAAAAATAGCTGATATATTATCGCTTCGTGCCACTATGATCATAACCATTATGA
>CAZTPH010000119.1:0-4162 GCA_964614705.1 uncultured Coxiellaceae bacterium | reverse complement strand
AAACTGGTTTAAAATATTTTAAATATTACAACAAAATATAGGCAAATATGAACAATTACACAATTGAAGATATTTTTATAAATGATAATCTTAGTCAACAACGCAAAACTATTGCAGAAATTTTTGATGCTAGCCCCATGTTTGATTGCATTTTAAATACTGTAGATAATCGGCATTTAGTTGATCAACATGGTCACTGGCTAGCAGATTTCGCCACCCAAGACTATTTAGGATTGAGCTTTAATCCTAATGTTATTGATGCAGCAATTAAAGGTACCAAACAATATGGAACGGTTATAGCATGGTGTAGATTAGTTGCTACCGTAGAGCTATTCAATCAAGCTGAGCAAGCTATTGCAGATTTAATACATAGCGAAACGGCTAATATTTTTGCATCTACTACCTTACTTAATCATGGTGTAATACCAGCTTTGTTAGGCAAAAATGGCGTCATGTTTCTAGATAAATCTGGACATGCCACCATGTATGAAGGCGCAAAAATCGCTCGCGATAGCGGTTCACAGTTAGTAAGCTTTGACTCTAACAATATAGACTCACTAGAACAATTACTAAAAGAAAAACAACACATCCCCAAAAAACTTATCGCTGTTGATGGAATTAATAGCATGACTGGTGAATATACCGACCTACCAAAATTAGATAAACTAGCCAAAAAATATCAGGCACTAATATATGTAGATGACGCTCATGGATTTGGAGTAATAGGAGAAAAACCATCTATTAATTATCCATATGGCCACACAGGCAATGGCTTAGTTCAATATTTTGGTCTTAATTACGATAATATTTTATATATTGGTTGTTTTTCAAAAGCATATGGTACTTTTGGTTCATTCATTGGATGTAGTAAGAAAATGAGAAATTTCTTGCTATCTCAAGCAACACCTCATGATCTAGGCGGCGCAGGGCCTGCTTCTGCAATATCAGCTTTACTAGCTGGATTAAAAATTAATATTGAAAATGGCGATCAAATAAGAAAAAAGATTACCGAGTTAACTAAAAAAGCAACTACGGGATTAAAAGAACTAGGTTTTGAAATCATGAATCATACGGGATTCCCTATTATCGCGGTTAGAGTACCTACTGAAGCAGACATGGTTAAAATCTCAAAAATATTATATAATCATCATATTCTACTTACACTAGCACCGTATCCTATGGTAGCTAAGGGGAAAGAAGCATTACGCATAACTGTAACTGCTTCTAATACAGAAAATGAAATTAATCAACTAATTGTAGCTTTTGCTAATTTAAAAAACTATTTAAAACAACTATAGAGAAAATATAATTATTAAAATTACCTAATAAATTTTACAACTAACAATGATAAAAAAACATCAAAAATCTAAATTAATAATTCGTTATACCAAACCTAAAGATGGTTTAGCTCTAAGCAGATGGTTTCTTGATGATGAAGCTCTACAATGGTTTGCTATTAATAAAACCCAAACCAACATCAAAGCAGCAGTCAAATACTGGATGAGTCATAATTTATTAAATTCAAGCCTAACTGCAGAACTCGATGGTCAGACCTGTGGAATAGCCACTCTATTTCTACTACCATATGCTAAAGTTGCTCATCAGTCTGAAATTGGAATTATTATTAATAAACAACAACGTGGCTTAGGAATTGGCACTATTCTACTATACAACTTAGAAAAGTTAGCTAAAACTAGATTTGGCCTTGAGTTTCTCCATTTGCAAGTATTTAATGAAAATCCAGCTATATCATTATATAAAAGATTGGGTTTTACCATATTTGGAAAACATTCTCATTGGATTAAAGAGAAAGAAAACAAATATAGATCATGCTTTTTTATGACTACTGAACTACCCTTTAGAAAAAATATTTGCAAAAAAAACTTGGATAATTACATAATTAAAGAAACATGGAAAAAAATCAAATCAACCAGTCAAAAATCAGAGGATGGCTTATGACCAAATTAGAATATTTTATCGGACCAACTTTAGGGGGAGAAAATGAAGCTTTAATTTACTGCTTAGATTCTGACGAATCCAGCATGATTTGCCCTGAAGATCAACTAACTGAATATGCCAAAACTGCAGACAAAGAGTATGTACGCAATAACAGTACGTTTATTCTAGCAGTTTTCGCCACCTCCAATAAAGACGATCATTTTATCTTAGACGCTGAGTTTAATAAAAATCAAAAATTACTTACTTGGCAAAAATCAATTTACAAAAAATTAGGCTTGTCGCCCACCAAGAATACTTACTTTGTACCAATAAAAAACTTTGCTCCATTTGCTAAAAAACTACTATCAACAGTTAAACCAAATACAATTTCCATCATTGGTTATTCTTTTTTAACTCATCGCTCATTTCCTATCGATAAAATATTAAAAACAAGTAAGGCTCTTAACGCTAAAACATCTCTTCTGGCACTATCACAAAAATACCATTTTTCTATACCCAAAAGCGTTCGTAGCAATATATCGACTATCTCTACAGAACAGTTAAGAGCACTTGATTTTCCAAATAAAGCATTATACTTAAAAATGGATGGCTTAGGAGGAGGTTATAATGTCACAAAAATTACCACCTATGAAGAATTAAAAAAATTCACTAATAATCAACCGCACCACCGCGATCTATTAATACAACAAGAAGTACCGAAACATCTTGTAGAAAAAGAACATATCATGATGATCTATCCCGACCATATCGATTATATCTATTCTGCTATTCAGATAACCCAAAACAATTCTTGGTATGGTAATATCTTTATGCGCCACCCTACGTTAAATAATGCTCAACACACAGCATTATTTAACGCTGCTAAAGCTTTACAAAAAGAAGGTTATGCTCATAAAAAAGGACTACTAGTAGGATTCGATTCCTTAGCCAACGATAAAGAAATGTATATTATAGAAATTAATGCGCGTTGGTTAGGTAGCTTACCTGTTGCTCGTTTGCTTAAAAAATTAGATCTATTAGATAAACAAACAGTATTTTCTTCATTTGACTATGTTACTGAAGCAGCATTCCCAGATTATATGCAATTTGCAGAAAAACATCTCTATCAAAAAGGAGTAACAAAAGAATTTTCATTTATCCCACTAGCCTATTCAGCTTATTCAACAGAATCCACTAGGGTTGTTTATTATATCGTATTGGGAAATTTTACGGCATTTTCTCAAAAGATATATCAAACATTTGGGAATAATTCTTTTACCATGTTAAATAACTCTATAGAATTTATAACCAAAACTTCTCAACTATTAATCATATGATACACATACTTACTGGAGGAAACATTTATGACTAAAATTATTCAAAATGAAATGCTCAACAATATGGGCACAGATATTCGTGACCCATTAATGCAAGTATTAAAAGAAAGTCACCAATATGATGTACGTTACAAACAGGTCAATAAAAGAAAACTGCTCGATACCAACAATCACGAGTTAATAGACTTTACATCATGTAATTATTTAGGTTTTGACCAAAGACAAAATGAATTACTACCGTCAGGCATTGCTGCCGCCAATCGTTACGGACTGCATACTAGCCGTGCTAGACTTATGGGGTATCATGATTTCTTTTTGCACCTTGAGCGACGTATTGCAAAGTTCTTAGGCACCGAAGATGCCTTACTATTTCCTAACACCACTTTAGCACATATTGGAGTTATTCCTGCTATAATGAAAAAAGATGATGTAATTTTTTTAGATAAATCTGCTCATGCTACCATGTACCAAGGATCACAGTTAGCAAGAGATAAAGGGACAAAAATTGTTAGCTTTCCCCAAAATAACATGGAAATTTTAGCTAAATTATTACAAGAACATCAAGAAGCAAAACGTAAAATGATCTGCATAGATGGCGTATATAGCATGACTGGAGATTATGCTATATTAGATAAAATTATTCCCCTTGCCAAAGAATATGATGCTTTGCTCTATATAGATGATGCACACGGATTCGGTTTTGTGGGCGAATCACCATCACCTGAAATGCCATATGGTTTCAAAGGTAATGGCATCGTTAATCACTATAGTTGCAGTTATGAAAATATCATGTATGTTGCTGGTACAGCCAAAAATTTCTCAGCTGCAGCAGCAGTTGTTGGGGTAACTACTAAAATGAAAGAATTTCTTATGGCGTATGCCAAACC
>CAZTPH010000118.1:0-4727 GCA_964614705.1 uncultured Coxiellaceae bacterium | reverse complement strand
ATTAATCCAATGAGTCAGATATATCCTCTAGGTTGCGCCATTCGTAACCTAAAGGACATGTTAAGCATAAAATGTCTTGACTATAGAGAAAGAGAAGGCTATCATGTCCTCTAGGTGTTGAAATTCGTAACCTAAAGGACATAATATGTTTCTTGAGTATTTAGATAAACTAAGAATGTATGGCAAAAGGTATTTTACCTTCCAGGAAATCATTCAAGATTTACATATCTCAGAAAATGCAGCCAAAGCTGGCTTGTTTCGACTTAAAAAATCTAATAAAATTATCACCCCAATAAAGGGGCTTTATGTGATGGTTCCGCCCGAATATCAGCCCTATGGGTCTATTCCAGCAGAAGAATTAGGTCCTACTATCATGAAACATCTAAATGTTGATTATTATGTTGGCCTACTTAGTGCCGGATTGTTTTATGGTGCGACCCATCAAAAACCAGCACGTTTTCAAGTGATCACTAACAAACGGGTTAAGCATCCCCTCAAATTTGGGGATGTAGTGATTCAACTTGTCTACAAGGATTCTTTGGAAGGTTTACCGACTAAAGATTTTGTCGTGAGTACCGGTTATTTAAAAGTAGCTACACCGGAGTTACTGGCTATTGATCTTTTCAAATATTCAGCGAGGGCTGCTGGTATTAACCACATTGCTACTGTCTTATCAGAACTTGCCCCCAGTATCGATGAAAATAAATTAATTGAACTTGCTGAGCGCTTAGGGGAAGTAGCGCAAATTCAACGATTAGGATTTGTTTTGGAGAAAATTGACGTTATGGAAGATGAAGAAAAGAAACAGAAAATAATCGATAGACTTTTAGAATACCTAAAAAATTCGGGAAGACCTTTTGTTTCGCTTGTTCCATACATATCAAAAACCGGGCACCCTCGGTGTAAAAAATGGAAAATTGTTGAAAATACTGATTTTGAGAGTGATTTATGATACCAGAAATTTTTATCCAAGCATGGCGAAAAAATGCCCTATGGCAAACGTACGACCAAATAGAACAAGATTTAATAATAAGTAGAGTATTAGTAGATTTGTATAATGACCCGCACGTCAGCGAAGCATTAGTTTTTCGCGGTGGTACTGCGCTCAATAAATTATTCTTAAAACCACCACCAAGGTACAGCGAAGATATTGACTTTGTTCAAAAAAATTCTAATCCAATCGGCCAAACAATTGATGCGATTAGAGAATTGTTTAAACCATGGTTAGGGGATCCAAAATGGAAAATTACCGAGCGTAGTGCAAAGTTGATTTACAAATATGAGTCCATCAACAAAATGCCTGCAAAACTAAAAATCGAAATCAATACAACGGAACATTTTCAAGTATTGCCTCTAAAAACGGTTCCTTTCACCGTGGCATCAGATTGGTTCAATGGGGGGCATCAAATATTATTACCTATGAACTGGATGAATTGATGGCCCCTAAACTTCGAGCGCTTTATCAACGCCGCAAGGGCCGAGACTTGTTTGATTTATGGTTCGTAGCTCAAAATAATTTGATTAACGTCGATAGAGTTTTTGAAATCTTTAAAAAATACTGTGTAAATGATAATTATCATTTTTCTCGAGATGAATTTTTAAAAAATTTAGAACTAAAACGAAATCACCAAGCTTTCCAATCAGATATGCATGCGCTACTTCCTATCGGATTAAACTGGAATTTCGAAGAAGCCTATCAATTCGTTGTAGATAACGTAATTAGCAGGCTGCAGTAAGCATTAAATAATGAGAGGACTATAATGACCACCATTATTGAAACAGACAGGCTTATTTTAAGAACCTGGAAAAAAGAAGACGCAGAGACATATTTTCAAATCAATCAAGATCCAAAAGTAATCGAGTTTTTACGTGGACCATTAAACATGGAACAAGTTAATGACTTTATTACAGCTGTGAACCAGCACCAAGATAAGCATGGTCACATACTATGGGCAGTTGAATCGAAGAAAACCGTAGAATTAATGGGTTTTATCGGCCTCAATTATACCGACTAGGAATCACATTTCACCCCTGCGGTTGAAGTAGGCTGGCGATTAGGATCGCAGTATTGGGGAAAAGGCTTTGCTACAGAAGGCGCCAAAGCTTCCTTGGATTATGGCTTTAATCATTGTGGCCTTAAAGAAATTGTTTCTTTTACAGTACCTGCTAATTTTCGATCTATTCGAGTTATGAAAAAGATCGGATTAAAGCGTGAAGTGAACGGCGGCTTTGCACACCCTAAACTTGTGGCTGATCATCCATTGTCACAACATGTTTTGTATCGGCTAACAGCTGATGAATATTTTAATCAGGAAAGTAAATGAGCAAAACAGAATACTTTATTGACAACCACCATGATGCTTAGGATGATATAGTCATCCGCTATGGTGTTATTGATTTCAATCAACAGGGCATCAATGAGCAAGCAACCTATTTCAGTGTATTTACAAAAGATGAAATTATAGGTGACGCCTTGCATTATGGGATTGTTGAAATTTGGCATTTTGGTCATTGCAAGGAACCTCTTTTGCGACGAAGCAATCCAGAATTGCCTTTATTTACAACATATCTCTGGATTGCTTCGTTACTTCGTAACTCGCAATGACGGCAAAAAAATTAGATTTTAGCATGCTCATTATGCCAAAATATTTGGTTTCGAAAGAAATCTACTAGATGAAATGTGCTAAAGCTCGTAAATATTAAGGTTTCGACCTAAATTCTGGAGTTAGAATCTATTACGAGCGATTAATATAATAATTCTAAAGATTTTCTCTAAAAAATTTGGCGGAGAGAGCGGGATTCGAACCCGCGATACACTTACGCGTATACATGATTTCCAGTCATGCTCCTTCAGCCTCTCGGACATCTCTCCAATCTCAATCAACTACCCTAAATCAGTTTTAGTGGCGACTATATTTACCCCAGTACCAGCAACATTGCTGATAATTATCTCACCCATATTAACAGGAGCAGCTACCACCGTATTGGCCAAAATATGCATAACACCAAAAATTTTCTCTTTAGGAACTGGTTTATCAGTCTTTACCGGCAAGACCTGGTGCAAACCACCAATGATCTTAACGGAACCAGTAACAACTCTCGTAGGAGATTCGATCTCCTCTATAGCATACTTTTTACCGCGAGGACATTTATTTCCAGTAACTACATACTGCTCCTGATCCAACTCTACTGTTAATTGGCAACCGCGCGGGCAACATATACAGATCATCTGTCGTTTATTTTTAGCTTCATTTGGCATATTTATCTACCCTATCTTAATCAAAATCTCTTGCTCGGGATATTTTATCAAATCCGCTTTGCTTATCTCTAGGTCTATTATTTCAGCTGGCAAAAATTTAGGCTCACGTTTGATTGCAATTTTGTTTTCTCCTAGATAAGCGCTAATTGAAGAATTTTCATATACCCGCTTAACTCTCATCATCAAGGTTATCTTATCTTGAACGTTTTCTATATTAATCTTTTGTGGCACTACATAACTTACCCCCTCCCCCGGAACAACAAGATGAGTAAATCCTGTTAATAGGCTACCATTAATATATTTGGCAGCACCGCTGCCTGCTAAGACACCTTCTTGACTAACAAAATCAACCAAATCATGAACGTGCAAAACATTCCCGCAAGCAAATACTCCTGGTCGAGAAGTCTGTCTTAACTCACCCACGAATGGTCCATTAGTAGTTTTATCGATCTCTATTTGTGCTTGACGCGAAATTTCATTTTCTGGAATCAATCCAACCGATAGCAGCACAGTATCGCAATGAATAAATTTCTCCGTATCTGGGATTGGCACCAGATTTTTATCTACACTAGCAATCGTTACTCCTTCTACCCGATCTTGACCATGCACTTTGGTAATAGTGGTGCTTAACATCAAAGGAATATTAAAATCATCTAAACACTGGGCTATGTTACGAGACAAGCCATTTGAATAAGGCATAATCTCAAGAACCGCTTCAACTTTAGCGCCGGCAAGGGTCATTCTTCTGGCCATAATCAACCCTATATCTCCTGATCCTAAAATCACCGCTCTTTTGCCTGGTAATAAACCATCAATATTAATCAACCGTTGAGCTGTTCCAGCGGCAAAAATTCCGGCAGGACGTGAGCCATGAATCCTGATAGCTCCACGAGTTCTTTCCCGACAACCCATAGCAAGAACTACTGCACGAGACTTAATCTCTAGATAACCATCCCTGGGATTGATTGCACAAACTGTATTATCCTCTTTAATCTTTAAAACCATGGTATTGTTTAACACTTTAGCAGCGGTCTTTTTTAATTCCGCGATCACTAATTCACTATATTCAGGCCCTGTTAGCTGCCTTTTAAAGTGATGCAAACCAAAACCATCATGAATACATTGATTTAATATTCCACCTAACTCTATATCTCGTTCAAGAATAACGATATCTTCTATACCATTTTTATATGCCTCAATTGCAGCCGCTATTCCAGCCGGACCACCACCAATAATCGTGAGATCATGTTTGGTCATAATTATCTTTCCTCCGCACTGGCTATCATTAAAGAATTTCGGCCTTTTTTAGTGATCTTAGTTTTGGGAATTTTTAGTTCTTCATGGATTATCTCCATAATTTTTGGAGCACAAAACCCTCCTTGACATCTACCCATGCCTGCTCGAGTACGACGCTTAATTGCGTCTAATGATTTGATAGGAATTTCACGATGTAAAGCATCCCTAATCT
>CAZTPH010000117.1:0-4730 GCA_964614705.1 uncultured Coxiellaceae bacterium | reverse complement strand
GTATTCTTTTTTGCCCCCATCATTATCCCAGGTATTCATCCTATTTTGGTTGTTATAATATCTATATTTTTAGATACTATCCGTTATTTTCCAAGATATCTATCGATGGCACATGTTGCTTCCACTGGACTAGTGTATGCTATATCTTACTTAGTTACTGATTCTATCTACGTGCCAATGATACTGCATGTTGTCCAAGATTTATGTAGTCTATTAATGCCCGTTTATTATCTAACCGAAAAAAAGGAGTAAAACATGCTACTGACCCTACTATCAATTTTACTGATATATCTTACATTTGGCGAACCCATTTTTAGAAAAATGGAATATTCAAAGTTAATGCGAAGATTGCAAGCTAATACTCCTTCTGCACTAGCTAATTTTTATAGAAATGAGGTGCTAAGAAATTGGCTACAAGCTGTTTATTTATTTACCATCCTGTTGGCTTTCGGTTTCTCTATTTCCCAGCTTGGAATTAGAACGATCCATTGGAATAAGTATCTAGCTTTAGCGTGGTTTTGGAAAGCTCTTTTTATTTTTCTCATGGTTTTCTATGTATATGTTATCTATGTTGTTCCATGTATTTTCTCTAGGATTCATCCAAAAGCCAGAAAAATGATAACTAAAATACTTGCAGATATGAAACATCTCTCGCCCAAGAATGTGAAAGAGTATTCCTGGTGGTCTGTTCATCTCTTTAATTCTGTGGTAGAAGAAGTTATGTATCGTGGATTTATCTGGTTTTTCTTACCCATATTGTTTCCCAACATAAGTTTTATAGTTATGTTTCTAATTTCTGCATGTATAGACGCTGCACGTTTCTACCAAAGAATGGCGATTGCAAGATTAGTGTTCTACTCTGCAATATGTCTTTTTTCGGTATATGTATTATCCGATTCACTATATATCCCTATAGCTATGGGAATCATGCGTTACTTAAAATTATTCATGGTACCATGGAGTTACGTTACCGATGATGACCAAAAAAATGCTATAGGCTTCGTAGTTGGGCGGTAGGTTTATTGGAAAAACTATGAATAAAGAAAATAACTCTATCGCTATAGTTGGTATTGGGTGCCGTTTCCCAGGCGGGGCAGATAATCCAGATAATTTTTGGAAATTATTGTGCTCTGGTACAGATGCTATCAGTAAAATACCCATGGATCGATGGGATAATCGAAAATTTTATGATAAAAATCAAGATAAACCTGGCAAAATATATGTAAATGAATGTGGCTTTTTAAAAGAAAGCATCCATGATTTTGATGCATCATTTTTTGGTATCTCTCCTATAGAAGCTACTTCGTTAGATCCTCAGCAAAAATTACTACTTGAAATTACGTGGGAAGCTATTGAAGATGCAGGCATTCCAATTGAAGTACTCCAAAACTCTGAAACTGGGGTCTTTATTGGAGGATTTACATCGGACAATCTGTTAGTACAAAGTAGCGACAAAAACTCAGAACTAATGGATTCTCATACTGCCACAAGTGTTACTTTAACCCTATTATCAAATAGAATTTCTTATGTATTCGATTTTAAAGGACCGAGCATGACTATAGATACGGCATGCTCATCATCTTTGGTATCCACACATATTGCGTGTAGAAGCTTACGAAATAATGATTGTAACGTGGCAATTGTTGGAGGTGTAAACATTATCTACACACCGGAGTACCTTCAGTTTATGTGCAAGGCAAAACTACTAAGCCAAACTGGTCGATCAATGGCGTTTGATGATAGAGCAGATGGCTATGTTAGAGGCGAAGGTTGCGGCATTGTTATTCTAAAAAAACTTGAAGATGCTAGAAGAGATGGCAATAAAATATACGCTTTAATTAAAGGAACTGGGGTAAATCAAGATGGTCGAACGTTCGGAATTACGCTACCTAATGCTGAAGCCCAAGAAAAATTGATTAGAGATGTATATAATAAGGCAAATGTAAATTTCGATGATATTAAATATATAGAAGCTCATGGTACCGGAACTATTGCTGGTGATACTGCTGAAGCTACTGCACTTAATAACGTTTTCAAACAATGCAAATCTAAACGTATAGTAGGATCAGTTAAAACTAATATTGGCCATCTTGAAGCTGCGGCTGGTGTAGCAGGACTAATCAAAGCAACTTTATCGATAAAATATGCTAAAATTCCTCCTAACCTTCATTTCAAAATCCCCAATCCTAAATTAGATTACGAAAACATAAATATTCGTATCCCTACCACTTTGGAATCATGGCCAAAAGTTAACGACAGTAGATACGTTGGAGTAAACTCTTTTGGGTATGGTGGAACTAACGCCCACGTTTTATTACAATCATACGAGGCAAAAGATGAGCTCACTGAAGAAAACAAATTCTCAGAAGATAAGATTAGTAATTTCATCATTACCCTTTCAGCACGAACTAAAGAAGCATTAAAACAATTATGCACAACTTACCTTGAAACAGTTAATAATAAAGCATTATGCGATATTGCTTACTCTACCAACCTAAGGCGCTCACATCTCGAACATAGATTAGCAATAGTAACATCCTCAAAAAACACCCTTTCAGATTCTTTGCGTGATTTTGTCTTAGATGTTGATCGACACAATGTAGTTTACTCTCACATTTTCTCGCAACCACCTAAAGTAGCCTTCATTTATTCGGGCATGGGAGCTCAGCGTATTGGAATGGCGCAAGAATTAATGCAGATCAGCCAAATATTTTTAAATAAATTAGAAGAATGTGATGCTCTATTTAAAAAACTAGCTAAATGGTCGGTAATAGAAGAACTAAAAAAAGATCAAGAGCATTCTAATATCAATAAAACTTCCATAGCTCAACCAGCTAATTTTTTTGTTCAAGTTGCCTTAACCGAATTATTTAAATCATTTGGCATCATGCCCCAAGCTGTTTTAGGTCATAGCGTTGGTGAGCTGGTAGCTGCCCATGTGGCAGGAGCTCTCTCTTTAGAGGATGCCATATATCTACTATACCATCGCAGCACCTTACAAGAAAACCTTTCCGGCAAAGGTGGCAGCATGTTGGCAGTAGCCTTGCCAGAAGAAATTATCTTGTCAAAATATTGTTCCGACAGTAAAAATGTGACAGTTGCAGCAGTTAATAGCCCTCTACTAGTTACCTTGGCAGCTAACATAGGAGAGTTGCAAAAGATTAGTGAGAAATTAAATAAAGATGAAATTTTTAATCGCTTCTTGCGAGTACAAACTGCTTATCATAGCTCTTATATGGATGATATAAGAGAAGATTTTATTGATTATGCTAAAAAAATTCGTACTCAATCAACCACTATACCATTTTACTCTACGGTTTTCGGTGAACATATTACCGCTGAAAAAATAGATAGTGAGTATTGGTGGAAAAACTTAAGATATAAAGTAAATTTTTTTGGAGGAGTAGAATCCTTACTAAAAAATGACTTTAATATCTTGTTAGAAATCAGCCCTAATCAAACGCTGCTAAGCTCACTTAAGCAGATAATTGAGCACTCTGGCAAAAGTGCCGTTGCTATATCATCTCTCAAAGCTGGCTTTCTTGAAAATGAAAAAGTATATGAAGCACTGGGTAAATTGTATACTATCGGAGCAGAATTAGATTGGCATAAGGTTTCACCAGTAGCTGGTACATATATAAACCTACCCCACTATCCTTGGCAGCGTGAAACTTATATCAGAGAATCAGCTAGGCTAAGAGACACAAAATTTTTGAACACAAAACATTTACTCCTGGGAATTGACCAGAGAAATCCCGAACGACTGTGGGAAAGTGAGCTAAACGAACTAACACTGCCCTATTTAGCTGATCACAAAATCCACAATAAAATAGTCTTTCCAGGTGCTGCATATGTAGAAATTGGTTTAGCGGTAAATCGTGAACTTAACCAACAAGACGAAGCTGTTCTTGAAAATATCTCCTTTAAAAAACTATTAATTATTGATGAAGATAAACCACAAAGGCTTAACATTAAATTTGATGATCAAACCTTGGAATATAAGGTTTGGAGCGGTTATTACGGGGACGACCCTTTTTGGGAGTTAAATGCAACTGGGAAAATTACTAGAAAATCTTCGGTTGCTAATAGCCACACAAATTTTGACTATCAAGCATATCAAAAAAAAGAAATCGATAAAAATAAAATATTTACTATATTAGAGAGTACTGGATTAAAATATGGCCCTTGCTTTCAATGTATAGAAAAGGTATGGAAAGTTGATGAGAAGCACATCTTAGTAGAGATTATTCCCCATGAAGTATGTAAAGATGAGCAATACCTCCTTCATCCAACCGTTTTAGACTCGGTTTTTCAAGCTGCTATCCTTGTCAGCAAATCCAAAGACCTTACACTATACATACCTACATCAATAAAAAAGCTTACTTTCTCTCAAAAAGTTAAAAATAGATGCTTTGCAATTATCGAATTAATACAAGGTAATAAAAATAAGCTTGAGTGTAATTTCGAGATTTTTGATGAAAACAGAATGATTCTTTGCCGAGGTGTTGGTTTGATTTGTAAACCGATCATAAACAAGCTAAGCATTAACCAAATTAGAGATAAACTGTTTGATGTCGCATTTACGCAAACAGAACACAGTTTGTTAGTAAATGAACAAAAAATAACGAAAAACTGGGTTATCTTCGCCGACCACCATGAAGTTGCCGAAAAATTTATGCAATCATTAGTGAAGAAGCCGATAAATTATAAGATAGTCAAACCTGATTCAG
>CAZTPH010000116.1:0-4764 GCA_964614705.1 uncultured Coxiellaceae bacterium | reverse complement strand
TGCCTAGAAATAGTATTGGGATCCAAACAGGAATTAACCCTACGAATGGTACCATACAGTACTATTGGGGAAATAATTGCAACACAACCTATCCTGATGCGTTTTTTACTAATGTAGATATTCCTAAAGAACATTGGTTATGGCCTGGCGATGGCGTATTATTGTCGGATAACAAAACATTGGTTATATTCTTTATGGATATAATGCCTTCCGAGAGCGGATTTGGTTTTGATGTTGCAGGATATCAGGTTGCTATTATCAAAAACTCAGATGTTTCTCCGCAAAACTGGAAAATAAATTGGGCCAAAAAATTAAGTTTATATGAGCCACTTAAAATACTAATTGGCAGTGGTGGAGTATTAGTCGAAGGAGATTACATATATGCTTATGGTTATTCAAGTGCTGATTATACTCAAAGTGTATATCTGGCACGTTGGCATATAGAGTTATTTAAAAAAACTGATAATCTCGATTTGTCTAATCCGGAGTGGTGGTGTGGAGAAGAGTATGGTTGGATAGATAATGCTAATATTTCTGATGAGAAACAACCTGTGGCGCTATGGGATCATGGTCAAACAGAATTTACTGTTACTAAAATATATCCTGAGAATCCTAAAAAAAGTTTTTTTATGATGACCCAAGCATACCCTGAAAATCAAGTGTTGGGAAATTCAGATTTGCTTGTTAGAACTTCAAAAAGTTTAACCGGTCCATGGTCAGATACCAAAATTTTGTATCATAAATTATGCAGAGATGACCCTGCTCCAACTGATTTATTGGTTTATGCTGGCAAGCTACATCCCGATCTGGTTGGAGATGAATTAATATTTACTTATGCTACGAATACTATGAATATAACAACGCTATGGGATTGGGATAATATTTATTATCCCAGATTTTTAAAAGGTGACGAGCTATATAAAATCTTATTAGAGTCTGAAGCTAGGCAGTTTAAAGTTTAGTAATAAAATTTAACTATCGAGGTACAGTATATTAAACGCTCGTAATTAGGGTTTAACCCAGATTTAGGTTCGTCATCCACGGCATAAGAGTTGTGCATCACCGATCTGATTGGGAATGCGCAAAGGGTATTAATCAAAATATTGTCAAAGTTTACTTTGACACCCCATACATAAAACAATACCTAAGTTTTCCAAACTATACTTAAATACTCCTTCAGAAACTCTAGTATGGCAATTTTCACAAATAGGCCCCTTATACCGAGATTGACAGTTTCTACAAAAAACCTGTCCAAATTGGTCCAAGCTGTATTCAGAAACGCCATCTGTTACTTTTTTCCCACATTTGATACATTCATTATCGATTTTCTTAGAAGTTAAGCTCTTAATATTATCCAAAACTTTTTGGTTATATATCACTTTGGGATAAAGGGTTTGATTTAAACGTGAAGTATCATAAAGTAACTCATATTCCCAAATAGCTATTTCACGCTCTTCCATATCTAATTCACTAGGACGATCAGGATCATTAGGATAAGTCTGATATAATCGTGGAATATCGTACGTATAAATACACTTTGTTTCTAATTTAAGTGCTTCAGATCGAGACATTGGACCAGCAATAACTAGCATGGTATCAAAGGTGTTATACATCATAGTTCTATCAATAGCATGCTCTTTTGCTCTAGCCTCAGGATCATTGGTTATTCCACAATATACAACTGTACCTTTTTGACCACCATACAATAGAATATATACAAAAACATCATTATCAGCGAAAGCTAGCTGTACTGCTAACAGCAGAATCGAACATAATAGTAATCTAATTTTGGTCATAAGTTCCTCTTTATAAAACAAAGACAGTTTAATGATAGTTCATGTTAATTCTATGTCAATAATATCAGTTTGGGAATAGCGCTAAAGTTGCAAAAAAATTGACAGTACAGATACGAATGTTAAAATATGTTTGTTTTTATAGGGCGTTATTTTTTGGGTCATTTTATAGGGTAGCGCGATCCTGCTAAGGTACAATGAGAAGAACACAATGAATTCATCTGATAGTGAGAGTCATGAGGCTAATGATTGTAAGAATCAAAAAGGTGTAGATAGCTCTTGTGTTAGCAATAAACACTATTGTTTATCCCTTAAAAATATTAATGCTGATAAATTCAGAAATGTTCAACAAGTTATTAAGGAACATAAAATTTTTACGGTGTGTGAAGAAGCTAAATGCCCTAATCGTGGAGAATGCTGGTCGTCAGGGACAGCCACTTTTTTGATTTTAGGATCAGTGTGTACTCGTGCTTGTCGTTTTTGCGCAATTGATACTGGAAATCCTAGAGGGAAGCTTGATTTGAACGAACCAAGTAATTGTGCGAAAGCAGTTAAATTGATGCAATTAAAGCATGTGGTGGTTACTTCAGTAGATCGTGACGATCTTGAAGATGCTGGCGCTCAACATTATGCCGATTGTGTTCGAATGATTAAACAAGAGTCTCCCGATGTTACAGTAGAGGTCCTAACTCCTGATTTTCAAGGTAATAAGCAGTCGATTACGAAGGTACTTGAATCAGGAATTGATGTGTTTGCCCATAACTTAGAAACAGTTAGAAGGTTAACGCCCAAAGCTAGAGACAGAAGAGCTAATTATCGTCAATCATTAGACGTATTAGCATATGCAAAACAAAGTCATCCAAATGTTGCGACAAAAAGTAGTTTAATGTTGGGATTAGGAGAAACAGAGCAAGAAATCCTGCAATCTATGGATGATCTTCGCAGTGTTAATGTAGATATCCTGACTTTAGGGCAATATTTGCAACCGACTCAGTATCAATTGCCTGTTCATCGACATATTTTACCAGATGAATTTAAGTTTTATCGTCAACAAGGATTGCAAAAAGGGTTTAAAGAAGTTATGTCAGGTCCGCTAGTACGTTCAAGTTATCGTGCGGAGGAGGTGCTGAAAAAACTTCAGGGTTCTAATCTATGATTAAGTTTAGTGAAATGGGAGTACAAGATTATTCAGTAATTTGGCAGCAAATGGTAATGTTTACTCAAAATCGTACCCCTAGTGTTGCTGATGAGATTTGGTTGCTAGAACATTATCCTGTATTCACTTCTGGTACATCTGCCAGTTCAGAAGATATTATAGGTTCATTGAAAGATATCCCTATCGTTAAAACCGATCGAGGTGGACAAATTACCTATCATGGCCCTGGGCAGTTAATTGGCTATGTTTTATTTGATTTGCGAAGAAGAAACTTAAGAATAAAAGCCTTAGTTAGCCTTATTGAGCGCGCTATTATTGATATGCTTGTTGAATGTTCTATTAATGCTCATATTTTGCCTGATTATCCTGGGGTATATGTTGATAATTGTAAAATTGCATCACTTGGGCTTAAAATGAGTCGTGGTTGTTGTTATCATGGGTTTAGTATTAACGTAGATATGGATCTTACTCCTTTTTCATATATAAATCCTTGTGGTATGAAAAATCTTCATGTAGTTAATGTATCTGAGTTATCGAAGGGAATAGATGTGGAAAAAATGATCCCAATTTGCAAGAGACATCTAGTTCAATGTTTTGAATAATTATGAATCCAGGAAATTATTTTGAATTTTTAATTGCTTGTAATGAAATTGTTCCAGTTATACCCAAATATCTTCAATATGGTAAAAATATAACGACCAATATGGATCCATTATTTTGGCAAGGATTATATAAATTAGCCTATTTAAGGCAGCCGAGTTGGCAGCAGATTGCTAAATTTTTATGTGAGAAAGGTGTGCATATTGCTATTGGACCATATGCTGAAGTAAGAAAAAATGTCTATATTGGGATGCACGAAGCTGTCCATTTGGGTATTGATATTGTTGTACAACCATCTACTCCTGTATATACCCCTTTACCTGGTATAGTAAGGGAAATTATCGTCAATAACTCTTTGGGTGATTATGGAACATTGGTAGTGGTTGAGCATGAGGTAATGAGCAATAAATTTTTTACTATCTACGGACATTTATCTGCAGAGAGCTGTTTTTATCTTAAACAATTTCAGGTAATTGCAGCAGGGGGTTTTATTGGCAGGGTAGGAGATGAGCAACAAAATGGTGGTTGGCCGCCACATTTACATTTTCAGATTTCTTCGGAATATTTGATAAATAATTCAATTTTTTTAGGTGCGGTAGAAAAATCAATAGCTAATGAATATTTAAAATATTGTCCTGATCCTAATTTATTATTAAAAATGGAGATAAATTAACATGAAAGAATATTGTTTAGATGATCTTTGTCCTGGTGTAGAGTTAGTGCGTATAGGAAGATGGTGGGTAAAAGAGGGTGATTATGTTAAACAAGGAGTTAAAATAGCCGACTTTGAGTCTACTAAGGTAAATTTTGAAGTCTATGCGCCAGACAGCGGTATAGTTTCACAAATATGTGTTCCACCAGGCAGTCAAATAAGTGATGGTACTCCCTTGATTTTAATCGATCACCAGTAGCTTTTGTTTCGGGTGATTAGGGGATTAGTTTCTCGCGATAGTGATTTAGGTATTATTAGATTGCTTCATCATTACGTTACTCACGATAATGGAAAAAATTAGGATTTCATTAAACTAGGTAGTTTTTTGTAGTACTTTCAGTTAGCTTTGGATCTTCTGGATGCTATTCGGTACTTGGTTCGATATAATCCAGGGGATCTTCCCAAGCTAAATTTCGCACAAATATGAAAAAGCTCTCAAAAAAAATCAGTGATTTCATTGACAATATTGCTTTAATTATAGAGAATGACAGGTTCGATTTAGG
>CAZTPH010000115.1:0-4766 GCA_964614705.1 uncultured Coxiellaceae bacterium | reverse complement strand
AGCTACTAGCTAAACTACAAGCTCAGCTAGATAAAATGAGATAGTCAGAAAATATTTCGTTCATCAATGCTTACATCTTTGCCGAAAAATAATTGCGCTTTCTGGGCGAAATTTTCGGTATAATCTGAGATATAAAAATCTCTTTTACTAGGACCACTGGCTAATAAATTATTTTTAGCTAAAAGAAATTTTGCTGCAGAAGCAGTAATTCTAGAAGCATCAAGCACCTCAACTTTATCATGATAAAAGCGAGAGATCTGATCTTTGATAACTGGATAATGGGTACAAGCTAAAACCAACGCTTCAATCCCGTTTAATTCAGGCGCAGATAAATATTCTTCTAGTGCCAAATCCAATAGTGGATGAGAACTAAATCCCTCTTCAATAATAGGCACCAAAAGCGGGGTGGCAAGAGCGCGTAAATCTAGCTGTATTTTATTTTGTTTAAGTTTATGTTGATATATACTAGATGCTACAGTTAGCTTAGTCCCAATCAGACCAACACTTTTACCACTATATCTCTTAAGCGCCATAATCATTGGCTCAATAACATCCAATAGTAAAACTTGATTGCCAATATATTCTTGCAGCATTCCATAAGCAGCCGCAGATGCAGAATTACAGGCTACCACCATCATTTTGACACTACTATCTAACAAAAAGCCAGCAATTTTTTTTACATAACTCTGAATAGCATGCGGTGACTTATCGCCATAAGGAAGGTGGGCAGTATCTCCAAAATAGATTAGTGATTCATGCGGCAAGAGCTCGACCAAAGCCTTAGCCACAGTTAAACCACCAATACCACTATCAAAAACACCGATTGGATAATTTTTTTTCACAACCCACTAAACCAAAGTAAATAATGCCACCTATTGTAACTCTTTGAGCAAAAGCCGCAAGTCGGTGGCACGATATTTTTACCAGAACTTACCTGGAAAATTGTTAATAATATCTTTTATCTGTTCATCGATTAAACTGCTAAGACTAATATCTGCGGAAATCATTCCCATATTTTCTAATTGAACAAAAATATTAGCCATAAGCTTCATCGTGCCACTATCGCCATAAATAGTACCAGCAATAGTGCCATTATCTAAAATTAATCCAGCATCTTTGAGCTGAATAATAACTTTTTGCAATTGAGCATTACTCAATATATTAATTTGCATAGGACTGACAAACTTTAAAATTTCATCAGCTTTTCCAGCCAAATTTATTGAAATCATGTAGAAACAAGCACTTCCATTAGGGTCTTTAGCATCAACTGTTTTAGAATCTTTGCCCTTGCTCATAATCTGCAAGGATCCATCCATCGCATTCACCCAACCCAAAGCAATCGCTTCATTAGCGTCATTAACCTGATTTGTACTAGCAGTCTGGCTAGAAGAAGTCATCAAACCACTGTGTTTGCCTCCTTTACGCATCTCAGCAGCACCCTCTTGGGCCTTCCTTATCGCTTCTGGTAATTGGCTGCCACTGGTATCTGGTTTTTCAGTAGAACCAAGTGATATTGGACTGCGCTTTCCACCTTTACGCATCTCATCAATATACTCATGAGCCTTTCTTATCTCTTCCGGTAATTGGCTACCACTGGTATCTGGCCTCTCAGTAGAACCACTTTTGGTTTTGACTGCAACATCAGAATTACTCTTTTTAATCCTAATAAAATTAAAAACACTTTCATAAAAGGTCCCTCTAATTGCCATGGAAATCAGGGGAGTCTCTAAAATATGATTATCATGTGTGCTATTTTTCCCCTGACCACTGAGACAAGATAACGCTCCCTCTACCAATCTACCAACATAGCGATTATTTTTAGGATTTTTTGAGTCTAAATTAAACTCTTTTACCAAATACTTGGTATTGGGTTGCAAGGAGATCAAAGTATCATCAGCAAGCTTTAATTGAGCAAAACTACCGACTTTGGTAGCGATAATATCATTAAGAAAAAACTCACTCTTCCGATTAAGCATCCTCTTAAACTGATCTTTACCATCAATGACTCCAACTTCCCCTTTAGCCATAATCACAGTCCCGACTGATTTTGCTCCAAAAGAGACCTGCATCACCACTAGAATAGATAATCCAAACAAAAAAATAGCGATTTTTTTTAACATACACCCCTCCATAGTAAAAAATTATAGTTCGAAACTTATACCGGTAAATACCTCGATACGATCATACTTATAAACATTAGAGATATTACTGTAATTATTTATATAAGCACCTTGCGCATACCAAACATATCCTGGAGCTAGACGATAATAAAAACCGGCTGCCACCTGACCAAAAAAATCTTTACGCTTTGGCTCATTGATAAACTCATGATCATCATGGAAAGACCGCTGGGCGGTAATATCTAAAGCCAAAGATAGATCACGAGTTAATTTACGCTTTCCTGATAATTTAACCCCATAGTAATTACTGCCATTATATGCCTTGCCACCAGCGCCTATCCTGGGTTGATTCCTGCCGTAAAAAATGCGGGTATCAATTAACTTAAGACTATCGAAATAAGTCCACTCTACCCCACCAGAATACATAACGATACTTTGCTCTCTATTATTAGGATAGGTAAAAATTCCATCTTCGGTATAAAATCTAACCACATTATTTTCATTAATTATCTTACCGAAACCTAGCGAAAGAATAGGAGATTCACGATATCTACTACCATCTAACATATACTCCTGATAGTAAAAAGTACTATTGAATATATAAGCATTCAAAAATTTCTGATCAAAACCTAAGGTAAAATTAGCTTGATCAACATTATATCCATCTACATCAAAATATTCCTTATGAGCAAAATTAGCATCCCAATATATTGAACTATTCATATTATTAAAACTATGCTCGCTTCTAACTCCAATCTGAGGGTAGATATATTCAGATTTTATTTTGTCATTATATCCCCGAACTCTATTCTTAAGATCATTAATAATAGCTACCTGTTCATCATATCCGGGAGAACCTGGTGGAAATGTAGGAACAAGATTGTAACCTACAACCAACGCAATCATACCAGCATAATCTTCATCGGTAGTAGCTGCAGCGTTATTATCGTAACCATAGTTCATTCTACCATAAAGACGAAAACCTCTATCCCTATGAGCAAGCTTCTGCTTGATTTTATTAAGCAGACTTGTTGCTTCACGAAGCAAATCTTTTCGATCACTACTAAAATTCTTTAGTATTTCCTGTGCACGTTCATATTGCTTCAAAGTATAATATGAGTTTGCTAGACAAAGTTTAGCTTCTGGTAAATCAGGATCATTAATATATGCCCGCTCACAAGCCATGGCCGCCTCATCAGGCTTCCCAAGACTAAGTGCTGCCTTACCAAGCAATAGATCACTAGTAACATTACCAAGCAGATCATTATTTCCTTTGATTTCATTATAAATAATCTCGTAACTACGATTACTTGTTGAAGAGGAAACACGATCCAAACTTGGCTCTGCAAGAACAAAATCGAAAAAAAAGAAAGGAGTAAAAATACCAATAACTATCCATACTATATTTTTCATCAAAATTTCCCTCTAATAACTAACTGGTAAAGGCTAACAGAGAAAAGGGCATCTTTCAACTTAATTTATATCTGGAAGAACATCTAAACTGCCTAAAATATTAGAAAGATGGGTTTTTTGAACTTAACTTTACAAACAAGTTAAATTTCATTATAAAGTAGCTATGTCTTACCAAGTATTAGCCCGCAAATGGAGACCAAAATTTTTTGACGAAGTTGTCGGTCAAGATCATGTGGTTCGCGCGCTAAAAAATGCCCTAACTCAGCAACGTCTGCACCACGCCTATCTATTTGCTGGCACAAGAGGCGTAGGAAAAACCACCCTTGCCCGTATTTTAGCAAAATGTCTGAATTGTGAAACTGGCTTAACGGCTAGTCCTTGCGGCAAATGCGATGCCTGCCTTGAGATCGATAACGGATCATTTATGGATCTGATTGAAGTCGATGCAGCTTCAAGAACCAAGGTAGAAGACACAAGAGACTTACTAGATAATGTTCAATACCTCCCAGCCAAAGGCCGTTACAAAGTATACATTATTGATGAAGTACATATGCTTTCTGGCCACAGTTTTAATGCATTATTAAAAACGCTCGAAGAACCTCCGGCGCATGTAAAATTTCTGCTAGCAACAACTGATCCACAAAAATTACCAGTTACCGTTTTATCAAGATGCCTCCAATTTAATCTAAAAGCATTACAACCAGAACTAATCCAGCTGCAACTGGCAAACCTTTTAACTAAAGAATCCGTTCCATATGAAGAAGAGGCGCTATATCTTATAGCCAAAAGTGCGAAAGGTAGTGTGAGGGATTCTTTAAGCCTATTAGATCAGGCTCTGGCATTCTCTCAAAACAATATCACTATCAGTGAGATCAAAGAGATGCTTGGCTCCATAGACACCAAAAAGGTTTTTGATCTGCTGCAAGAATTAGCAAATGGCAACACAAACGCGATCTTAACCATAATTAGTGAACTAGCTGAACTATCTTGCGATTTTATGGAGCTTACTAATGAGTTTTTAGAAGCACTACATAATATCGCTATTTTTCAGCTATCACCGCAACATCAACTAAATAAATGGCATTATCCAGATCTAATGCAAAAACTAGCCACCCAAATCAAAAAAGAAGATGTTCAGCTTTATTACCAGATTGCG
This sequence comes from uncultured Coxiellaceae bacterium, assembly GCA_964614705.1. GTDB lineage: Bacteria > Pseudomonadota > Gammaproteobacteria > UBA9339 > UBA9339 > CAZTPH01. The sequence goes on along the minus strand of CAZTPH010000115.1, from coordinate 77 downwards.
CTTAATGGCAAACGCGACCTTAATTTTGCGCCAAATCAGAAATCAGGCTTTGAAATGATGATGATGCGTATGCTAGC
>CAZTPH010000114.1:2666-4803 GCA_964614705.1 uncultured Coxiellaceae bacterium | reverse complement strand
CTAGAAGCGATGCTGATTCTATTTATTGTATAAACTATAAATCGGAGATTGTAATTATGATAAAAGATATTTCACTTGATGAAAACAACATGGTAAGTGGTGGTGGTTGTGACTGTTGGTGTAAGCCAGCGCGGAGTGACATGGGGGTGAACAGATGGCATGTAGGGCTTGTTGCTATGAGGCCCACATGTGTAAATGCATGTCTTAAAGAATTGATGGCTATTGACGAATGTTATTAGGTATAGTGTACGTCAAGGAATTGTAGGGAGTTAATTGTATCTTTATTGTGGGCCATGTGCGTTTTGCCTATGGCCCCGGCTGTTTTAGTGATATGAGATATAGAATAGGTTCAAACCTGCTATTTATGGTTTGTTGAGTTTTTTAGACAATAATTATTTTTTGGGTGTATGCTTCTGGTGTTAACTGGAGAATAACGTGGTCTTGATTAATAAGGAGCACATATGAAAATACTACAAAACATCAGCATGGAGCTAAAATTAGTTACCGCGGCTGGTGTATGCGAATGTTATACAACATTTCATGGTTTACCTTATAAAAGTGCACAGGATAACGTGAGCTCAACTGGTATTAAGGTATATGCGAACTTTAAGGGATTAGGTTTGAGAGCATGTAGTAAATTATGTTGCTATGAATGTGAAAGGGAGGACAGCAGGTACCTCTATTCTGACGATGATGATACTAAATATGATGCTGGGTGTGATGAATACTTCCGTAATAGCAAAAGAGAACCTTAGGCCTAAACTTGATGCTGTGTAACTTAACTTGGTGCCGCATACTGAAAACCGATATCCAAATACTGTATTGCGTAAGGTGTAGTAACAGGTTCTTGTCATTTATGGCACTAACTTTTACCCGACCTCCAGATTCAGCATATTGAGTGCTTGCAGCGGATTATCCGGGGGCATTATATAAGATCTGTCTGTAATCTTTGACTATATTTGATAGAAAGAATACGGGGTTGACCTATTTTAACCTTGGTATAGAATTCCTATATTCCTACTAAAGGAGATAGCTATGGTTATTCTAGGTCTTGGGTGCAATGTTGGTGATAGGCTTTATAATCTGAGAGAGGCATTACGGAGAATTCATTTAATTCCTGGTGTGATAGTTAAGCAAGTTTCTCCTCTGTATGAGTCTGATGCTCTCTTGCTTGAAGGCGCGCCTGAAATTTGGAATCAACAATTTTTAAATTTAGCTGTTTCTATTACTCTGCCGCTCAATAGCAATCCAGAGGATTTATTAACTCAAGTTAAGTTGATCGAGGAACAAATGGGGCGCATTAAAAGCCCAAGATGGTCGCCGAGAATTATCGATATCGATATTTTAGCCTGGAATGACGAGCATTATGTTAGCGAAAAGCTACAGATCCCTCATATTGGGTTATTGTTAAGACCATTTGCTCTATTCCCGCTTGCTGATATTGCACCGCATTGGAGGTATTGCAAGCGAGACACTCCTGAAAGTAGTAAAACTGCTAAAGAATTAGCAAAAGTATTTGGCTCACGTTTTGATGGTGGGGCGCCGCTACATACTAAACAGATTGCTCATCGGGTTGATACTCCCTTGATGGTGGGAGTATTGAATCTTACTCCAGATTCATTTTCTGATGGTGGGGATTTTGTTGAAGTGCATAAGGCTGCTGAGCAGGCTAGGGAGCTATTTAAGTCTGGCGCTGATATCATAGATGTTGGTGCAGAATCTATGCGTCCTGTTGGAGCCAAGAGGATAAGTTGGAATACAGAATGGGAGAGATTAAAGCCGTTATTAGATCTTTGGTCAGAGTTGTGGGATGGTAAAACGTTTAGACCAAAGCTTAGTATTGACACGGGTAAATTTGAAGTTGCAGAAAAATTATTGTCGTACCCAATAGATTTTTTAAATGATGTTAGTGGGTTGGGGGACCCCAAGATGCAAGGTTTGGTTAAAGCCAATAATTTCAAGACAATTTTTATGCATAATTTGGGTTTGCCAGCTGATCCTAAGGTGGTTTTAGCGGATGATAAGGATATTATTCAGCAGGTATATGAGTGGGGGAGTATTAGGTTAGAGCAACTTCTAAGCCAAGGTATTAGTCGTGAAAGATTGATTTTTGATGTTGGAATCGGTTTTGGCAAAG
>CAZTPH010000114.1:0-2656 GCA_964614705.1 uncultured Coxiellaceae bacterium | reverse complement strand
TGGGTTACCACTTTTAGTTGGTCATTCACGAAAATCTTTTTTAAGTAAATTTATCCCTAGAACCGCTAAAGAGCGTGATCTTGAAACAACAGTTTTTTCTCAATTTTTAGCTAATCAGGGTGTAGACTATTTGCGGGTACATAATGTAGATTATACGATGCGTACTTTAAAAATTAATGCCGAGCTTACTGGCCATGAAACAATCTAAAATTACTTTTTTTACCAGTATTGGTGCTGGTTTAGAATATTATGATTTAGTTATTTATAGTCTACTAGCCAAATTTATTAGCCAGCAATTTTTTCCCAGCGATAATCAAGTGGCGTCGTTATTTGCTACTTTCGGAGTTTATGCTGCCGGCAGCCTTGTTCGACCAGTCGGTGGGTTAATCTTAGGGATTTTTGGTGATCGCGTAGGTAGAAAGAAGATTTTTTCTCATACCTTATTATGGATGGGATTGGCCACGTTTATTATGGGTCTTATTCCCTCTTTTAGTAAAATAGGCATTTGGGCGCCCATTCTTTTTGGTGGGTGCAGAATTATTCAAGGTGTGGTATTTGGAGCAGAATTACCAGGAGCGATGACGTTGCTTTCAGAGCATATCGATCCCAAGCGTTATGGTTTGCACTTTGGTTTGATGGTTTCTTCTGTAAGCTTGGGTGTATCACTTGGTTCGTTAATTAATTGGTTAATGGCTTATATTTTAAGTGATGAGCAGATCTTGTCTTGGGGATTTAGATTGCCCTTTTTATTCGGAGGTGTTTTAGCGATCATCGGATTTTATATCCGTAAACATTTGCCAGAGACGCCCAAATTTTTAGCGATGAAGCAGGCTAATGTAAAAGTTACTAAAGCGATGGTCAAAGATCATATTTGGCAGGTGGTAGGCGTAGTCGGCATCTTACTTTTTCCAGCCACTTTTATTACGCTAAAGTTGGCTTTGCCGACTTATTTGCACGATTTCTACTATTTTAAGTTTGATGATATTTATATGGTAATGACGTGCGGATATTTACTGTCGGCAGTATTAGTGCCATTGTTTGGTTGGATCTCTGACTACGTAGGTAGAAAGATATTTTTGATCGCTGGTTCCGTGTTTATGATGGTTGGTGTGCTGCCTGTTTTTAATTTACTTTATAGTGGTTCAGTTGCCGCACTTTTTGTCTTTTTTATTTTTGGCCAATTGGTTACTTCAAGCTTGGCCGCAAGTTATTTTGTCTTGATTCCTAGTGCTTTTCAAACTTCAATTAGGTACGCCGGTACCGCATTTAGTTACAATATTGCCTATACGATGGCAGCCGTCACTCCTATTGTAGTTAACTATATCTATGGGGTGTTAAAAAATCCTAATTATTTAGTCGGATATTTTATGATTCTTGCGCTGGCTACGATGGTCAGTACTTTGATGCTTAAATTTAAAAAGGATAATTTTTAGTTATTTTTTTAGATTAAGTCGCGATGATATTTAGCTTTTCCTGATCAAGGAGAGTGATTTTTTTACCCTCTTTTTTGATCAGCTGTTGTGACTCAAGATTGCTGAGTGTTCTAGAGATTGCTTCTCTAGAAGAGCCAATATAGTTGGCTAATTCTTGAATATTGGTGCTTAGTTCAATATGACCGTGTTTAGAGTTTTTAATAAGATAAGTAGCAACTCTTTGGGTGATATCTTGAAGGGATAGTTGCTCTATTTTACTAGTAAACTCCCGCAGTTTTTTAGCTTGGAGTATTATGATATTAATAGCAATTTGAGGATATTGTTTTAGCAAAGAAATAAACTTTACTTTTGGTATAGCCAGTAAAATTGAATCTACTAGAGTGGTACAATCTGCCGGGTATCCTCCTTGCGTAAATATGGCAACCTCGCCAATTAAATCTTGGGCGGTTAAAATATTTAAAGTATGCTCGCGTCCATTTGCTAGGGTAGTGCTCATTTTTATTTTGCCATGTAAAACTATATAAAGGTATTCGGCGCTATCTTTGGCTCTGAAAATTCTAGCAGATTTAGGGTAAGATTTTTGCACAAACATTTTAGTAATTGTTGATAGCTGCTGCTCAGTAAGTTGGTCAAATAGGGGTAATTTTTTTAGAAAAAATATCTCAGTCATCTATTTTTACCTTTTTTACGTTTTTTGTGACAATGGTCACAGAAAGGGGGATAATTTTAACAGATAATTGTTTCAAATAAAACTAATGGAGGTCGAGATATGAACTGTTCAAGTTGCGCGATGTTTTGTTATCAATGTGAGCAAACTGCCAAAGGCACAGGTTGTGCTGAAATGGGGGTGTGTGGTAAAACTCCTAATGTGTCAGCTTTACAAGATCTGTTAATTTATGCGCTTAAAGGGCTTGCCTCGGTTGCTATTTTAGCTCGTCAAAATGGCGTTGATACGAGAAAAATAGATTTGTTAGTTTGTCAGGGATTATTTGCTACCGTTACTAATGTAGACTTCTCTGAAGAAGCAGTTATTGAGATGATTCAAAATGTTTTGCATGAGCGAGATATTTTGCTGCAACAACTGCCCAATAAAGAAAAACTGCCAGATGCAGCTATTTTTACCTTAAAGGAAAATACCCAAGAGATTATTAATCAAGGAAAAGTTCACGATATTTTAGATAAGATTGAATCTAATAGTGATATCCAATCTCTAAAAAATACTC
>CAZTPH010000113.1:4094-4804 GCA_964614705.1 uncultured Coxiellaceae bacterium | reverse complement strand
ATAGCAAACGATATTAATGAGAATGTAAGGAGGCATAGACCTAATAACCTGTGGCAGTGGTTAGTATCTCTAGGTAAACCAGAGATTGGTGAAAGTGTAGCTGGATTTAAGCATAAGTATAAAGAGGAGGTAGATCTTCCCTCTTTTTTACTCCGTTTTAAGCAAAGAAAGGATGTGATTATAGCTGATAGCGCTGAAGCATTGGGCGGTAATGACCTTAAAACCATCCTGGAGTTAACTGAAAAACCTAAAGCCAAAGTAATACTTTTACGAGATGTAACTAACGAGCGTGGTTTTGGCGCTGGGAATCTAATCGAAACTCTAGAACAAGCTGGCATAGCAAAATTTAAGATTAAAAATTTAGGGTCAGGGAATTCAGGACTAGAACAAGGTCAAAATGCCTTTGATACGTTTGGAGCGGCTTTAAAAGTTATTCCAGAGTTAAAGATTGTTAAAAACAACAATAAACGTACTTTGCAATTAGCCCAAGAATACGCCCAATATGTTAAAGATGGTATGGATCATAGTAATGCTATTGTTTTAGTTGGCTCTAAGGAGCAATTAAAAGCGACCAATGAGGCTATTCGCAAAGAGTTAAGAGCTAATGGTAAAATATCAGATGTAGAACACAGTATTCCAGTATTAAATCCTGTTTATCTGTCTAAGCCGGAAGCTATTTTAGCTCATAAATATCATAAAAACATGGTTAT
>CAZTPH010000113.1:0-4084 GCA_964614705.1 uncultured Coxiellaceae bacterium | reverse complement strand
GGAGGAGAACCTAACGATTGGAGCGTAGATTATTGTGACCGAGAAGCTAACAGATTAAAACTAGCCCAAGGCAGACGCAGAATGACATGGGATCCCAAAAAAGAGCAGTCTAAATTCAGGAGTGGTAAATATGGAGTTTTTAAAAAAGAGACCTTGCAAATTGCTCAAGGAGATAAATTAATTGCTACCAGCAATATGTATGATTTAGGAATTAAAAACGGAACAAAATTTACTATTGGCAACATAGATGAGAAATATATTGAGCTACTACCTGATACCAGAAGAGTAGGAAAAATAAAAGAGAGAAAAGAAGCAAAAACAATCAAAGTAAGCCTGACTGAATTACAAAACAAACATTTTCAATACGATTATGCTACAACTATAAATAAGTTACTAAAAAAACCAGTATCCCACATAATAGCTGACTTTAAGGCGTACTCACTAGATAAGCCTACCATTGACGAATTAAACAAACGAGCTAAAGAAACTCTAACGATATTTACTAATGATGGCGAAGCAGCCAAGAGAAGATTTGGACATATCCCGATTAGGATAACTGCTACTGAGATGTTATTGGATAGTAGCCAAGTTGTCTCCAATGCTGGTAATACAGTTAACAAAGCGCTAAACGATAAAAATAATATTGGTAATATTATTAATAGTAGTAATGCCAATAATACAAGCATAAGTAATAAAACGATTGCTGAAATTAAATCTGACCTTGAAAAAGCAATAGGTATTTTAAGGGAGCAATATGAATTTAGATCGCAAGATGAAAGAAGAGCAGTAGATTTTGCCATAGAAAAGATCACCTCACATAATGCTGGTTTTGATTATAGAGATTTGGTTAAGGAAGCACTTGAATATACTTTGAAGGAATTAATGTCTGAACAAAAGAAAGGGATAGTTATAGAAGATATCAAAAGAGTTATTGAAGAAAAACAGGCTTCAGGGGAGTTAATCATTGGCCGGCATTTAAGTAGTGGAGTTAAATGGACTACTAAAGAAGCATTGGAGTTAGAACGATCTATCATTGCCGGCCTTGAAAAAGGGAGCAATAAACTAGATCCTTTACTTGATCCCAAAACGTTAAAAATTCCCACCACCAACGGGATGAAATTTACCAAAGATCAAAAAAACGCTATTTCTTTGATTACTACCACCAAGGATCAATATGTAATAGTTCAAGGATATGCTGGTACAGGTAAAACCGCGATGTTTGTGCAAGTGCAGAAAATGATAAAAGAGGCAAATAGTAAGAATACTACAGGGCAGGTAAAAATACTTGGGCTTGCTCCCACACATCAAACGGTAAATGAACTAAAAGCTATTGGTATTAAAGCCCAAACCTTAAAAAATTTTTTAATTATGCAAAAAAGGATTGAAAGAATTGAAAGGACTGAAAAATTTGATAACAAAGCCCCAGATTCCAAAAGAGTTAATATCTTGGACAATAAGTTAATCATTTTAGATGAAATCTCCATGGTTCCTAATGAAGATCTTTGGGAGTTTATTACTGTAGCTAGTAAAAGTAGGGCGCATGCGGTTCTCAGTGGTGATCGTGATCAGCATTTACCTATAAACTCTGGTAAACCGGTTGAGATTGCCCAAGACAGTAAAGTATTAAAAACTGTCTTTTTGAAAGAGATTGTTCGTCAAAGAAATCTCAATTTAAAAGAGGCAGTAGAAAGCGTTATTAACGGAAACTATGCTCATGCTTTAGACAAGATTGAGCAAGAAAATCCACAAAACCATATAGAAAGAATCAATGCTGATTTAATTAACAAAAATAAAAACCAAATCCAAACTCAAAGCCAAGACCAAATTCAAAACCTAGAAAAATTAAGTTTGGATTCAAAGTCAAATTTAAGCTTAAGCTCAAATTTAGACTTAGGTTTAGATCTAGAATTCTTTAAAAACCTCCAAAAATCAATCATTGAAATAGATAATAATGAATTAAAACCAGGAGAAAAAACGCTGCAAGAGATGGTGGCTGAGGATTTTTTAACCAGAACCCCAGAGATTAGAGATAAAACTGTAGTCATAGTTCATGCTAATAAGGATAGAGAGGTTATTAATAACTATATTCGTGATGGTCTAAAGAAGCTGGGAGTTATAGAAAAGAGTGGTATTCAAGCCAATCGTTTAATTAGCGCAGGTTTTACAGCTGCAGAACATAAATCTCTTAAGTCTTATAACGCAGGTGATATAGTAAAATTAGGTAACGGCTACTATCACGTAATTAACGTTGATGTAGAAACTAAAAGTTTATTACTGAAAGATGGTTCAGGTAAAACCAGATATTTTTATCCAGAAAAGGAGGCTGATAGGTATAATATGGAGGTATATAGCCTTACCAAAGAAGAATTAGCGGTTGGTGACGTGATTAGGCTAACTAAAACTGATAAAAAAAGAGGATTATTTGCTAATTTTGAATATCGAGTAAAAGAAGTAAACGATCAACAAGCGATTATAGAATCAAGAGGCAAAAACAGGTCCCAAATAGTTCTTAATCACCGCAAATTAAAAGATAGCCATTGGGATTATGCGCAAACTGTGACGAGCTATGGTTTCCAAGGTGGTTCTAGTAAATATGCTATAGCTTTTGAAGTAAGTTATAGAAGGTTTTTAGCTAATGTTCGTAGTTTTTATATCAGTATCAGCCGAGCTATAGAGCATTTAAGCATATATACGGATAATAAAGGCAGATTTTTAAAGCGACTATTAAGTAACAAGGGTGATAAATACTCAGCGCTTGAGGTTACAGGAGAGTTAGAGAAGCTTGCTAAGAATCAGGATCAAGCAGCCAAATTACAGGAAAAATCGCAAGAAAACTCAGCAGAAAAATTACAAATAAAATTACAAGCAAAACTAACAGAAAAATTAACAGAAAAACTAAAAAAGATAAATACTACAATTTACAGTGTCAAAGATATCAAGCAAGCTCTTGAGACCCAGGCTGAAACTGTTGTTGAACAATTATTAGGTAGACCCAATGACAAATTGTCTTCATCGAAAGAGTGGCGATATGGAAATAAAGGTAGTTTAGTTATTAGCATGCTTCAAGATAAAAGGGGTTTTTGGAAGAACTTTGAAACGGGGGAAGCTGGTAACTTAATAGGGCTGCTGCAAAAGGAGTTAGGTTTGAGCTTTCCTGAAACACTGAAATATGCGTCAGACAGGTTTGGGATTATTCAAAATCAGATAGTTTCATCTAAAACTAAAATTAGTAGAGATCAAAAGTCCTCGATTTATCACGATGACAATGGCAAAGATTATCCGGATAACAAAAATGCCAAAACCAATGCTAAAACAAGCAAAACCAGTGAATATGCACACAGGCTGGCAAAAGAAAGCTTGCCAATAACCGGAACTATTGTTGAAAAATATTTAAAGGAACATCGTGGTATTAAAAATATTGATGGTGAAGATATTAGATATCATCCAAGAGTGTTTGCTGGCAAAAATGGGGAGAATGAGAAACAAAAATATCTTCCAGCAATGCTATCAATAGGCAGAGATAAAGACGGCAAGATCCAATGCGTTCAAGCGACCTATCTTGATCCCAAAACCGCAAATAAATCTAATCTTGATGTTAAGAAGCGCACCTATGCTTCGCCATCTGGTGTTTTGGTTTCACTCCAAGATCAAAAACAAGAGGTCAGGGATGATCAAAACAATAAAATCAACGGAAACAACGGAATCAATAAAATAAGCTTTATTGCGGAAGGTACAGAAACTGGCTTAAGTATTAGGGATGCTACTAGAGATATAAAAAATAGTGAAGTAGTGGTAACTCTTGGTAAATCAAATTTTACCACCATCGATCCTAAAAGTGTTGGCAGTAAGGTTATCTTTTGTTTGGACAATGATGGGCCAAAAACATCTGCTGATCTTGCTATTCATAAAGCAGCAGAGCGTTTAAGTAGTTTTGGCAAAGAGGTTTTTATTGCAATTCCTAGAACCAATGAGAAAAACACCAAGGTAGACTTTAACGATATTGCCAAAACCGTTGGGATTGGTGCTATAAAAAACATGATAGACAATTCAGTATCTTATAAAGAATGGACTAGTGTAGGTGGAA
>CAZTPH010000112.1:0-4856 GCA_964614705.1 uncultured Coxiellaceae bacterium | reverse complement strand
TCTTTAACTAAATCACTAACCGATACGTTTCTTGGTAGAGAACAAGCAATATGAATATGATCGGTAGTACCACCAATTTGATAACATGGATAATTTTTGTTTTTAAAAATGCCTACGATATAGGAATAAAGCTCTGGGCGAAATTCATCATGCAGCAGCTTGAGACGTTTTTTGGTGCTGAATACAACATGAATCAATATATTGGCTAATGATTGCGACATGATGCGATTTTCGGTTTTAGTTTTAGTATCCAAATACAAAATATGTTAGTATCTTATAATATTGTCGCAATACCGGATTTATATCGAAGATAAAACAATTATGATGTTAAAAATTTTAATTAAATGATTAAACCCTTTCAGGGTTTCCAATTTCTTCTATGTCACATAACCCAGGGTTAAAACCCTGGGCTATAATTATCTTGCTCCTGCGGAGCATAAATGTTAAAAAATTTGATATTTGGTAGACAAGGTGTCAGTTTGGATAAGAGACATTAAGCGTTTAAAAGTTTTATGTTAACCTGATATTTAATGGATTGCTTTAACCTGCAAAAACACGAGCTTCGCATGACGTACATTATTTATATCGAGCTCAGGTTATGGTTGGGAGCTTTATTCCAAATGGTTTGTCGTGATGCCTGACAATTCAGATTTTAAAAAACCCACACCACTGCTTTAAAACGCAAATCTCGCATTTTGGTTTTCTCGAGTTACAAGTATAGCGACCATGTAAAAGCAGAAGGCTTCCTGCAATCTTGCCGTATTTTTTGGGAATGATCTTTAATAGCTCTTGCTCGACTTCTTCTGGGTTTTTGCCTTTAGCAAGGCGAAGACGACGGGAAACCCTAAACACGTGGGTATCAACGGCAATAGTTGGTTTACCAAATGCAATATTTAAAATTACATTGGCAGTTTTTCTGCCTACGCCGGGAAGGGATTCTAAATTGGTACGATCTTTTGGTATTTGTGAGCCAAATTTATCAACCAATATTTGACAGGTTTGCAGAATATTTTGTGCTTTAGCATTAAAAAAACCCGAGCTTTTGATATATTTTTTGAGCTTAGTAATGCCAAGGTCAAGAATCTTTTGAGGAGTATTAGCAACCTTAAATAATTGAGAGGTAATTTGGTTAACTGTTTTATCGGTGGTGCGCGCAGATAAAATCACACTAATTAGTAGCTCAAAATTAGATGAGTAGTAGAGTTCGGTAGTAGGATTTTTAATTGTAGCATTCAGTCGCTTAAATATTTCCGTAATTATTTTGGGTTGCATGTTAATACCTGATCAACATTTTTGGGGTCAATGCGTTGAATGAGTGGTTTGAACTCTCCAATTTTATGATTTAATAATGGGGTTTTATGATCTTGCCAGGTAAGTGGTGCAATTTGTAACTGCTCTTCAGAATCTTTTACCAGTTTTGGAGTAATCGGTTTTAGAAAAATCATCAATAAACGATATAAATTTAAACCCATCGTGCTTACCATTTGGATTTTAGGGGCAGTGGGATTTTCTTTAGCCAAAGCCCAAGGTTTTTGTTCATCGATATATTGATTAGCAAGATCAGCCGCCTCCATAATTAAGCGCACTGCATGCGCAAAATTGCGCCCTTCAAAAGCAGCTTGAATTTTATTGGCGTGCTTAATCACATCATCAAATAACTGAGGTGAGTCTAATTGGTCAGCTAAGATACCTGCGAAATGTTTATTAATGAAGCCAGACAGTCTGCTTGCAATATTAACCACTTTACCGACCAGGTCGCTATTATTTCTCTTGATAAAATCATCAAAATTTAGATCAATGTCATCGATGCCAGCGCTGAGTTTAGCGGCAAAATAGTAGCGCAAATATTCTGGATTAAGATACTTTAAGTAATCTTGAGCGAGAATAAAAGTTCCGCGCGATTTTGACATCTTTTGCCCATTGACAGTTAAATATCCATGGGTAAATACCGAGGTGGGTTTGCGTAGCCCGGCGCTTTCTAAGATGGCCGGCCAAAATAGGGTATGAAAATAAACAATATCTTTACCAATAAAGTGATATAGCTCGATAGTTGAGTCATTGGTTATATATTGCTCAAAATCAATCGATTTTTTAGCGCTAAGATTTTTCAAGCTAGCAAAATAGCCAATTGGGGCATCCAACCAAACGTAGAAATATTTGCCTGGTTTGTCAGGAATTTCAAAACCAAAATAGGGCTCATCACGAGAGATATCCCAGGATTTTAACCCTGCTGCCAGCCATTCATTTAGCTTGTTGACAATTTCAATGGGTAAATTCTGTTTAGTCCAGTTTTGCAGAAACTCTTTATATTTGTTTAAATTAAAAAAGTAATGCTCAGATGCTTTTTGAATTGGTGGTTTGCCAGAGATAATAGAGATAGGATCAATCAAGTCAGTAGGGGTATAAGTAGCCCCACAATTTTCACAATTATCACCGTGTTGATCTTTAGTACCACACTTTGGGCAGGTTCCTTTGATATAGCGGTCCGGCAAAAACATTTTAGCTTCAAGATCAAATGCTTGGTTAATGGTTTTTGTTTCAATATCCCCATTTTTTTGCAGTTGTTGATAGATAAAGTTGGTAAGGTTGTGGTTTTCTCGCGAATGAGTGGTGTAATAGTTATCAAAATCAACTAAAAAACCAGCAGCATCTGTTTCGTGAGATAGTTTTATTTGGGCAATTAGCTCTTCTGGAGTGATACTAGCCTTTTGAGCGGCGATCATAATGGGAGTGCCATGAGCGTCATCTCCTGAGATATAGAGGCAATCATTCCCTTGCATTTTTTGAAAGCGTACCCAGATATCTGTTTGAATCTGCTCCAAAATATGGCCAAGATGCATAGGGCCATTGGCATATACTAAAGCAGATGTTACCATTATGTGGCGCATAGATTTTCACTTTTTAAATCGAGTAATTGTGAGTATAATAACCCGTTATTATCAATTTTTCACTATATGGAACAAGAAAGTTTAAATAATCGATCACAAAAGTTATTGCGACTTTTGGTGGAGTGCTATATCAATGAAGGCCAGCCGGTAGGTTCTAAAACGCTTGCGGATAAGGTTGATCTGCCAATTAGCCCTGCTACCGTGAGAAATATAGTTTCTGATCTTGAAGCGTGCGGGTTTGTAGACTCTCCCCATACTTCTGCTGGTCGAGTTCCTACGTCACGTGGGTACAGATTTTTCGTTGATCAGCTCTTAAGTACTCAACTGGCGGTAGATTTTGATGATCAAGAACTGGTCAATAAATTGCCTAAAAGTGATGCTAAAGGCTTGGTGGTCGCCGCCTCTTCTTTACTTGCAAATATGACCAAGTTAACTAGTCTAGTGATGTTGCCAAGATATGATAGAGCAATATTACGCGATATCGAATTTTTACCGCTGTCTGATCACCGAGTTTTGGTGATTTTAGTTTTGGATAATAGTGAAGTACAAAATAGAATTATTCATACCGAGCGTGGTTATAGTGATCGCGAGTTAAAAGAGATAGGAAATTTTTTAACTCAAAAATTTGCTGGTAAGGAGCTTACAACAATTCGTGATGCACTTACCTCTGAGATCAATCAAAAGAGGTGCGATATAGTAAGTTTGACCCAAACCTTGGTTGAGATGACCAATAAAGTTTTGGGTGAAGATGGAGATTATGTGGTTTCAGGTGAGAGCAATTTATTTAAGGCTGGAGATTATGCAGATATTGGTAGATTAAAAGATTTAATCGCGGTATTTACCGAAAGGAGGGAGATCTTGTATATTCTTAATCAGTGTTTAAGTGCAGATGGAGTTAAGATTTATATTGGCGAAGAATCGGGTTGTAAGTTACTGGATGACTGTAGTATTATCACCAAACCATATCATCGTCATGGCAAGATAGTGGGGGTGCTTGGGATTATTGGTCCAACTAGGATGCATTATGATCAAGCAATCGCTGCGGTTGATTTAACAGCTAAAATTCTTAGTTCTGCTTTAATGGAAAGTGAATAGTTATTAACGAGGTTAATTTATGAGTGATGATTTAAAACAGCAAGATGATAATATGAATCAAAAAGATTCCGAGCAACTTCTGCTTGAGGATGAAAAGATTAATCAGTTGGTATTAGAGCATCCAAGTTATAAGCAGTTAAGTGACGAGCTAACCAAGCTTGAGCAACAAGCTCAGGATAATCGCAACGGCTGGCTTATGGTCCAAGCAGAGTTAGAAAATTTAAAGCGTCGTACGGAACGTGAAATTGCGAGCGCCCATAAATATGCTATTGAAAAGTTTGCTCAAGCAATTTTGGTTACAGTTGATAACTTGGAGCGTAGTTTAGCTACTAAATTAGATGGTAACGAAGCGCTTAAAGATTTCTACTTGGGGATTGAACTGACTTTAAAATCGTTATTAGAGGTGTTAGACAAATTTGGGATAACTCCAATCAATCCGTTACAAGAAGATTTTAATCACGAAAAACATACTGCTTTGGCGACTAAAGAGGCGGAAGGTGTTAAATCTAATACTATCCTAGAAGTTATTCAGAAAGGCTATTGGTTCAAAGATCGCCTGCTGCGTCCAGCTTTGGTGGTGGTGGCGAAGTAGTTGTTTGGGTTAGACAAATCTTAACTTTTATAAGTCATAAATGGACTATTGAAATCAGGCATTTTGGTTATTGCAAGGAGCTTTGAAGATCGCGAACTTGGACGTCGTCTCTGCGACTTGATCGCGAATGGACGTAGCCTGAGCGACGCGTTTTTAGCGACCGCATACTGAGCGTCGTCTGAGCGCCGCGTTTCTCAGCGACCGCGAAATCGGGCGTCGTCCCGCGACTTGATCGCGGGATCCACACAAACAAATCGGAAAAATTCTAAAAAAACTATAAA
>CAZTPH010000111.1:4586-4892 GCA_964614705.1 uncultured Coxiellaceae bacterium | reverse complement strand
AGTTTGCTGGTATCTTTGAGTCGAGCATGATACCAGCATTATTTATCAAGATATCAATATTAAATGATTCTTCTTCAACGTAGGTAAAAAGTTTATTAGTATTAATGCTCTCTCTAATATCTAACGGAATAATGGTTATTAAAGATGGATAATGATTTTTTAACTCTATTAATTTTTCTGCTTTTGGATCTCGAGCACAGGCATAAATCCTATTTCTAGTTTTTGCTAATTGTGTCACCATCTCTAGGCCTAAACCTCTTGAGCAGCCGGTTATGATATAATTTTTCATTTTTTATTTTAACCTAT
>CAZTPH010000111.1:0-4576 GCA_964614705.1 uncultured Coxiellaceae bacterium | reverse complement strand
TTATGTGCCTGATAACGATCTCTGCTTTTTTTTCTAAATCTAGATTTGCCGGTAGGATTAAATTAAAACACTTGAGATCTATATCATTGTCTGAATGTAGTAATCTTTGCCTAATCTTTTCCTTGCTATCTCCTCTGGTATTTGCTCTTTTAATAATAACCCGAGAAGAAGGGCTTTGGAGATAAATTCCGTAGGTGTAAGGTATCTTGTTTTTGTATTTGGTAACCCATGTCGTTGCTAGTGTATCTAGAAGCCAAGGTTTACTACTAAAAACTTCTTCTTGAGGGACGCCATAATAATTACCGCAAAAATCTACCCACTCATAATACTTACCCAAAGATAAATTTTTTTCAAATTCTTCTCGAGAAATAAAATGATAAGGGAAACTATCTTTTTCACCATTGCGCATTTTGCGAGTGCTATGGTCTATCAGTTTAGGGATTCCCAGTTTTTTTTCCAATAATTTAATCAACGAAGTTTTGCCAGAACAATAACCACCGCTGATAATAATTTTGGTATAACGTAACGGTTTGATTAGATTAAAAAATGGAGAATCCATAGCTGTTTTTAATCCTCTTTTTATAAAAATGGACTCCTGAGGTAACAACTTTTCCGGTTGCATTACCCATGGTAATATTTCCTTCTGCTGAAATGAATTTATACCTTTCGCCATTGCTCCAGTCGTGAAATGGAAAGATACGCTGCAAATAATTAATACTATTTTCAACTGCACTTTTAATGCTTTCATCTACATTATCTCCCCATCCAACAATAACTAGATAGTCTTTATGGTCGATAACTGGGAAATTTATTTTATCCACCAAATCTACCTGCAAAGTGGCATAACCATCTGCTTCTATTGCCACTCCACAAGCCTCTCCGCCTCCTTGGCAAATATGCAAATCTCCCACAATAATCTTAGCAACATCAGTATTAACTGGAAGGTAAATTGTGCTGCCTTGGTCTAACAAATTAATATCTAAATTGCCACCATTTTTGCTGGTTTGTCCGAAGCTTCTTTTTTCATTATCAAGGGTTGTTATACAGCCAAGTTTTGGTGTTCCTTTCAGGATTATGTCAGCTCCTTTGAAAGCCAGAGATTCAGAATCATTTGTTTCATAAATGGCACATTCCCTATTAGTAAACTGATCCTTAAGTACACCAGTCGAGTGTGAGATGCATTGATATCCTTTAATTGCTTTAAGATCTATAATGTGTATGGCTAAAGAGTTGTTGGTAATCTTTGCATCTATCTCAATTGGGCCAGCATAAGGATGATTTAAACATTTTTTTTCCAATTCATTTTTTGGATCTAAGAAATCCTCAAATTCATCTATGGTGGTAAATTTTTTGCCAAATGCGTTAAGTAAGGGGACGGTAAAAATTTGTTTGGGTTTAATGCGGAGATTACTTTCCATATACACATCAACTTTATTATTAAATTTAAGACAATTATTCATGGGCATTATTTCCAGTAATTTTTTTCTCAACAGCTTCAGCCAAGCATTTATAGGAAAGATATATTGCTGAATCAGATTTTTTTTGCCGAAAAAGATCTTTAGTTAAAGAGTCGCCGGTTTTAGTTCTAATGCGTGAGCAGTCTGGGGAGATCTCATCAATAACTATAAAATTACGCTTGCTATCTACCCCAACTTCAAATTTAAAATCTTCTAAAATCCAATCTTGTTCGCTTAAAAAGTTTTGATAAAGTTGATTTATCTTGAGAGCAAGGTGAAGCAACTTTTTCCCCTCGTTTAAGTTCACAAGCAGCTGCCCACGAATATTTGGATCTTTAGCCTGTTTATGTAGAGCGATAGCTAATTCTGGAGAAATTCTGGGATCATCAATGATCGAATTATCTTCTCTTATATGTTTCCATTTAAGGCAAAATTCTACTACTGGCTTTTTAAAAACCTCCCCTCCTGCAAAAACAGGAAACTTGTGGGTATCACACCAATGTCCTCTGGCTACATTACGAACTATAATTTCCATCTTTATTGGTTGGTAAAACTTAACTAGGATTCCTTTATCCAGAAGAGCTGATCCATTCATGTCATCTAAATGTGTATCAATCCCATTGAATTGCAAGTAACGATAAAAATAATAGGTGAATAACTTACGCATTTTCCCTGTACCAGTTATTTGTCCAGTCCTCATAGCACCATGAATGTCATCTTTAAACATCATAAGAACTTTATTCTTTTCAAGGATAAATATTTTGCTGCTACCCTCAGTTAGTATATTTGTCATTGATAGATTCTCCGTAAAAAATTATTAACCTCAAAATAGTTGCTATGTAACTCTGGCTTGCTAACCGCCGCAACACATTCTGAGATAAAAATATCATCAGCTATAATATTTAGATTATTTTCATGTGCTGAAGCTCCTGTTTCTACTATGTCTATTATGCCATCCACAAAACCTAGATAAGGCATAATTTCAGAAGTGCCATGGATTGGATAAAGTTTAATTTTTATTTTTAATTTATCGAAATAATCTTGGGCGATATTTGGGAAAGGAGTGGCAATGCTTTTATCTTGCAAATATAAAGGATGATTGAAATTTTTAATTTTTGTGGTCATCAGGCACATTTTAACTTTACCATAACCAGTTTTTACTATAGGTCGCAATTTTATTTGCTTTTCTCTAATGATATCTAATCCAGTAAAACCAATATCAATAACGCCTTGATCAAGTAAAAAAGGGATATCCATTGGATGAGATAATACTATCTTATAATTAGGATGTTCTGTGATTTCAGTTCGAAACAGTCGTTTTGTCTTTAATGTTATCTCCAGTCCAAATTTAGAAAGAAATTCTATGGTGGGTGATTTTAAGTGTCCCTTGCTTGGAATGCCTATAATTATGTCAGTTGAATTACGTATTATTTGTTCCATGCTAACCTCTGGTTTTATTCGCATTTCTTTTTTGTAAACAAGAAATAACTTGTGAGAGATTTAAGTTATGAATTTTAAGGTTTACTAATAAATGGAAAAGTAAATCGGCGCTTTCTTCGGTTATTGCTAACTGGTCTTTCTGTATACTAGCAATAGCTACTTCTACTCCCTCTTCGGCTACTTTTTGTGCTGCGTGTTTAATCCCATTGCTTGCCAGTGTTTTTACATAGCTGTACTGTTCGCCATTTTGTATTCTATCTTCTATGATTTTTTCCAAAGATAACAGCCAGTTTGGAGAAGTTGTTTCTATGCTAAAACAATTACTAAAGCCATTATGACATACATGGTTTTTAGGGGAGGCGATAATAAGTAATGTATCGCTATCACAATCGATGTGCATACTAACAACTTTAAGAATATTGCCAGAAATTTCTCCTTTTTTCCATATTCGTTGTTTGGTTCTGCTATAAAAATGTACTATTTCTGAATCTTGTGTGAGTTGCAAAGCTTCTGGGTTCATATATCCCAACATAAGTACAGATTGATCGTAAGTTGATTGAATGATTGCTGGTAATAAACCATTTACTTTTTCCCAGTTGATATTTTTTAACATATTTCACCTTTATGTAAACCTCTTGCAACTATTTTTTCTTTTAAGCCACCAATTTCATAATAAGCTTTCCCTATAATGCAAGCAGTACATCCGAGTTGTTGTAATTTATCAATTGAATCAATTGAGCTGATCCCTCCTGCTGCGATTAAATTGATATGTGGGAATTCATTCAAAATAGCTAGGTAAAGATTATAATTAATATTTGATGACATTGTTCCATCTTGGTTGATATCGGTAACGATCAGGTTTTTTAACAAAGGATAATTGTGCAAGACTGAACTAATGGTTTTTTCAATATAATTGCTCCAACCGTTAGTAGCGATTGATTGGTTGTAGACATCTAAAGATAATATAATTCGTTGAGATTCAATAGATTGAATTAAGTTGGAAAAGAAATGCTGTTCAGTTAAAGCGCTGGTACTTACAATTATACGATCAACTCCTTTTGCAATAAGCTCATTAGCTTGGTTTAGGGTGCGAATTCCTCCGCCAACTTGGATCGATAAATCCAAATTAAGAATATCGTCTAAAATTGGAGAAATGGTAAATTTTCCTGTTTTTGCTCCTATAATATCAATTATATGTAGATTGGTATAACCTAAGTCTGCAATCTGTTGTGCAATTTGTCTTGGGGATCCTTTGTAATTAGTAATATGTTTATAGTCGCCCCTACATAAACGAACAACTTGTCCATTCAAGATATCGATTGCTGGAATAGTGCAAATCATTGCGTTGTCTCCTTAACAGTTCTTAAGGTAATATGTTTATTCATAAGTGAAACACCTAATAACCAAATAGGAATACAGATAAATAATATAAAAGATAGGTAGGGAATTGCAATTTTAATATTTGTCCAAAGCATCGAAGAAGCTTGATAGGTTAAGTTGGAGATAGATTTGCCAAAACGGGTTGCAAATGCACTGGAAAATCCCCTGGCATGAGGTTTCTCATCGCTATTACACAATTGAAAAGCTAAATTTTTTGAATTATCAAATACAGTTACCTTTGCAACAGACATCAAACATATTTGAAAGGCTCCTATTGCTATGGTTAAACCCAAGGTTGA
>CAZTPH010000110.1:0-4960 GCA_964614705.1 uncultured Coxiellaceae bacterium | reverse complement strand
TCAGGGCTGCAATTTTCTTTTGCATCAAAACCCAGGGTTAAAACCCTGGGCTATAATTATTATGCCCCATTCGGGGCGAAGATATCTTTTCTAGATTATTAGAGCTCTCTAAATACGCACTAAATCTGGAAGTCAGGATGTGGTGAGTAAATCATCCCCAAATCGTAATATCAAAATCAATTGGGGTCGGGTGAAGAAAATTGCGAGGGAGCATCTAACTGTTCCTAGAGTGGCAGGGCCACCTCATGATATTTTTATTAATATCATCCAAGGACTTGATAAGATTGGTTTGGCTAGTTTTCAACCTGCTCCGTGCAAATATGCAATCGAACGTAGCAAGAAAGCCAATTTTTATAAGGGTTTGCATAATCTTCATGAGGTGGCCCTGCCTAGAGTGGTTGGTTAGTTGACATATTGACTAGGTATCAATATAGAATTCTTTACATAGCTTGCAAAACTCGGCAAAAGTCTCGATAGTATTAATTTTAGAACAAAAATGCGCACGATTTTTTAGCTGTTTAGTATAACCTTTAGCAAGTCTACGAGCTTGTAAAACCGCGCTTTTTTCACTCCCATTAATCTTGATTAAATGAGCAATATGATCAATGAAAATTTGGCCTATTTCACTAGTGTTTGGCGCGATAAATTCGTGTTGCTGTAGATAGGCCGCTAGTTCGCCAATTAACCAGGGTTGCCCAACCATAGCACGTCCAACCATTACTCCGGCGCATCCAGTGGCAAACATTTTTTTTAAGGTTTCTACACATCTTACATCACCATTTCCAATGACAGGAATTTTCAAATATGCAACAAATAGTTGAATTTTGTCATATCTGCACGGAGTGCCATAGGACTCCTTCCAATTTCTACCATGTACAACCAAAGCGTCTACACCTGCATCTTGAATAGCTTTAGCAATATCTAAGTTATGTTGATCGTCATTTATCGCCACTCTAACTTTGGCTATCAGTGGCACATGAGTAACCTTCCGCATCGCGGATAATATGTTATACAATTTGTTTGGATCCATTAATAATGCTGAGCCTGAACCATTACCTCTAACCTTGGGAACTGAGCAGCCACAATTTAAATCGATCAGATCAGCGCCACAATCAGTAAGAATTTTGGTGGCTGCTGCAAGCTCAAACTCACCGCTGCCAAATAGCTGAAAAGCTACTGGTCCTTCAAGAGGGTCCTTATACAATAATCTTTTAAGAGTGAACTGATGATTTTTAATTAGAGCATTGGCTGAGATCATCTCCGAATAGGTAAAAGCTGGTTGGCTATATTGCCAAATCGGCAAACGAAATGAAGCGCAAGTCATGCCAGCAAGTGGCCCAGGGATGAGGTTGGTTGGAAAATTTTTTTTGCCAAGGCTTAAGCTTCTAATCAAGAATTGATCCTATATTTTGTTAATTGCGGCAGTGAGTGTGTTTTCCATCAGAGTAGTAACCGTCATTGGTCCAACTCCACCTGGAACGGGAGTAATCCAACCTGCGATCTCTTTAGCTTCAGCGAAATCCACATCGCCTACTAATTTACCATCTGCTAGTCTATTGATGCCAACGTCGATCACAATAGCACCAGGTTTAATCCAGTTACCCTTTACCATCTGAGGTACCCCAGTTGCTACTACCAAAATATCTGCTGACTTTGCTATCCCAGGAAGATCTTTAGTGGTGCTTCTGCAAACAGTGACGGTTGCACGAGCATTAATTAATTCCATCGCCATGGGTTTTCCTACTATATTGGATGCGCCAATTATTACTGCATTTAAGCCTTTTAAGTCTACGCCTGTAGAATGTAACAAAGTCATGATTCCTTTGGGGGTGCATGGACTTAGTAAGTGTTGGCCGATGGATAGTTTACCAATATTATATGGATGAAAGCCATCTACGTCTTTATCTGGTAAGATTTTTTCTATTACTCTACCACTATCGATATGTTTTGGTAATGGTAGTTGGACCAAAATCCCGTCGACATTAGGATCATGGTTTAATTGTTCAATTATGCTTAATAGCTCATTTTCTTGAGTATTTTTGTCTAGATTAAAATCTTGGGAAACTATGCCTAAATTTTGGCATAGAATACGTTTTTTGCCAACATAGATTTTGGAAGCTGGATCTTCGCCTACGATAATCACCGCTAAACCTGGGGTTCTTAAGCCACGCGAGGTTCTGCTTTTTATCTCTAAAGCGATTCGAGTTTGAATATTTTTTGCAATTAAATTGCCATCAATAATATTAGCTGTCATAGTGTTTAATCGTATTTATTATCTCTTGATATTTGCCAGGGTAGTTAAAAATTGCCGAGCCCATGACTAAGATATCAGCTCCCGCCTTAACTATTTGGGTGTAATTATTAAGATTAATTCCACCGTCTACTTCAATTAAAATATTTGATCTTTTGGGGTCGCCATCAACTAGTTTTTTGATCTCTTGAATTTTGTTTAAAGCAGTGGGGATGAACTGTTGTCCACCGAATCCTGGATTGACAGACATAATCAAAATTATATCTATTTTCTCCCAAAGATAGTCTAAATAATCTATTGGAGTAGCAGGGTTAAAGGCTAGGCCTGCTTTACAACCATGATCATGAATTAGATTTAAGCTGCGATCGATATGTTTAGACGCTTCAGGATGAAAGGTGATATAAGTTGCTCCTGCTTTAGCAAAATCTATGATTAGGTTATCTACTGGCTGAGCCATTAAATGTATATCTATTGGGGCAGTAATACCGTAGTTGCGCAACGCCTGGCATACCATTGGTCCAAAAGTTAAATTGGGCACATAATGGTTATCCATAACATCGAAGTGGATAATATCAGCCTCGGCATCTAATACATCTTTAAGATCCTTGCCAAGCTCGGCAAAGTTTGCAGATAAAATAGAAGGCGCAATCATTATTTTTTTATGGGGCATTAAATTACTCCAAATTGCTATAATCCTAAAAACAGTAGCTTGCAACTACTGTTTTTAGGATAATTTGTCCCTATTCTATCTAAAAGATCAGCGCTTGCATAGTCTAATAATTACTTAAACTACAGATAACTGTTTGATAGAATTGGTGATTTTAAGGTAAATTTTTACTAATTTTTCCTTGCTGCTTTTATTGCAAGCAGGTATACTCGCGCTCCATTAATGTTAGAATTTATTTCACGCGGTTTGCCGCGTGACAAAGCAATGGGGGATGGTCAAGGGAGAGAGGCGCATTTCTCCCCCTTGACCGAGCTAGGGGTTTATCCCCGGGCGAAGTCTAAAATTGATTTTTATATTTTTTGAGATAATATTTATGAAAGCAGACATTCATCCTAACTATCATCCAATTAAGGTGATGTGTAGTTGCGGTAATACTTTTGAAACTAGCTCTACAGTTGGCAAAGATCTTCTTCATATTGAAATATGTTCTGCTTGTCATCCGTTTTATACTGGCAAGCAAAAGATTGTAGATACTGCAGGTAGAGTGGAGAAATTCCAGAAGAAATACACGGCCAAGCCTGCTCCAGTGGCTAAGCCTGCACCAACAGAATCAGTTTCTGTTAGTGGGGCTGCTAAAAAGACATCCACTAATAGTAAAGCAGCAAATCTATCTAAGTCTGCTGCTAAAGCCAAAAAGAAATAGTTCTAAATTGTGCTGCTTAAGGATTTCGATTTTTTTCTTCCAGAACATCTAATAGCCCAAAGACCGCTACTTAAACGAAGTAGCAGTCTTTTGTTGGTTTTAGATCGCTCTACCGGAGAGATTAGTCATCGACATTTTACTGACCTTACTACAATTTTAGCTCCAGGTGACTTATTAGTAATGAACAATAGTAAAGTTATTCCGGCTCGTCTATTTGCGCATAAAGTTACCGGCGGAAAGGTTGAAATTTTGATCGAGCGAATATTAGATCAAAGTCGGGTATTAGCTCAAACCAAAAGTAACAAAACTCTTAAGTTGGGCGAGCGTTTAATTATAGAGGACAATATTTGGTTTGAGATCATAAATCGTCAAGATAACCTTGTTGAGTTAGAGCTTAAGCTAGATTATTCAGTTGAATCTATTTTAGCCCAATATGGGCATATGCCTTTGCCACCATATATCAAACGCAGTGATGATTTGACTGATCAATATAATTATCAAACGATTTATGCCGAAAAATCAGGTTCAGTAGCTGCACCAACTGCTGGTTTGCATTTCGATCAAGAACTACTAAGCAACCTAAGACTGCGCGGTATTCAGCAGGCATTTGTTACCTTGCATGTTGGATTAGGAACATTTAAGCCTATCAGAGTGGAAGATTGTACCAGCCATAAGATGCATCCTGAGTACTTAGAAGTAACTAATGAGGTGTGCGATTTGGTTAATTATACCAAATCTCAAGGTAAGAAAGTCGTAGCAGTTGGCTCTACTACTTTGCGTGCTTTAGAGAGCGCGAGCTTGAGCGGAAAGATAAAACCGTACTTTGGAGATACGAATATTTTTATCTATGGTAATTATAACTTTGTTAGTGTTGATGCTTTGATTACTAACTTTCATCTGCCCAAAACCACGTTATTGATGTTGGTATGCGCTTTCGGTGGTTACGATCATGTTATGCAAGCATATCAAGAAGCGATTAAGGAGCAGTATCGTTTTTATAGTTATGGTGATGCTATGATTATCCTAAATTGAGTTTAACCTAAATCTGATTTAGGTTAAAAAATCTTTTTATAACAATACCATTCTCCCGTTTGTTTCAACTGCATCCGAAGCTGATCAAGTACTTTCTTTTCTACTGCCAATTTTAAAGAAGAAAAATCTATATTTTGAATAGGGCAAGATCCAACGCAGCTGTTTGCTTTATAATATGAACATCTTTGACAGTCTTCCGATTTAATAGAAAGATCCCTGAAAATACTCCATGCAGAATCATCTCGCCAAATATATAAGAATTTTTCCCATTCAGCTATAGAAAAAGAACCTGCTAAAAATGGTTGAC
>CAZTPH010000109.1:0-5031 GCA_964614705.1 uncultured Coxiellaceae bacterium | reverse complement strand
AAAATCGATTAATGACTACCTTGAAAATTGAACAAGTAAAGTTCAATTTTCAAGGTATAAATTTATGCCTTCAGGCGACAATCTAGACAACGATCAAACAACAATTTTACCATCTTCAATCATAATAATCCGCTTAGCACGGCGTGCTAAATTTTGATCATGAGTTACCACGATTAAAGTCTTATTTTTGCGATGTAACTCATCAAACAACCCCATAATCATCTCACCTGAGCGGCTATCCAAGTTACCCGTTGGTTCATCGGCAAGAATAATTTCTGGATTGGTAACTAAAGCTCTAGCAATCGCCACTCGTTGCTGCTGACCACCGGACAACTCACTGGCACGATGAAAAAAATGTTGCGCAAGCCCAAGCTCGGCCAAAATATTTTGCGCTTTGTCGTTGCGCTCTTTAGTACTTAATCCTCGATAAAAAAGCGGCAAAGCCACATTTTCTATCGCATTTAAACCAGGCATTAAATTAAATTTTTGAAAAATAAACCCTAGCGCAAGTTTACTAAAGCCGTGAATAATTTCCTCCTAACCAATTGAAAACAAACTAAACTTTTGTCATTTTTATGTAGTCACTGAATTAATTGGCATATATTTGCGTTATTTAATCGATATATATTGCTATTTTGTTATTAATGAGATATTATGTCGTCACTGTTTTCTTATAACTTGGACTTGAGATGGCGGCTATTCAATATCGTATATCAAGAGGCAATAAGTATTGGTCTATTGTAGAGTCTCGACGTGTAAACGGAAAACCAAGGACGTTTATCTTGGCTTATTTAGGCACAGCCAGTGGTTTACTTGATAAGTTACGTTCCGATGAACGCTTGTCGATTAAAAGTTATTCTCATGGCGATACTGCTGCATTACTCAATGCAGCAACTGAGCTTGATATTGTAAATATTATTAACAAATATATTCTGTCCAACAAGGCTGGAGTTAAACCCAAACGTGATGGATTAACCGTAGGGGCATCTTTTTTGTTAGCAGCAATTGGCCGTGCTTGCCACCCCACAAGCAAATTAGCTTGGTACAGTTGGTGTAAAGAAACATCACTGGAATATTGTTTAAAAACCCAATTTAAAAAACTAAACTCTCAACATTTTTGGGACCAAATGGACGCATTGCCCATTGAAGCCGTAGATAAAATTGAAGAGGAACTTGTAACAAGACTAATAAACCTACAAGACTTAAAATTAGATTGCTTGTTTTTTGATACCACAAATTTTTTTACTTTTATAGACTCAACAAATGATCATTGTGTTTTACCAAGACGTGGAAGAAATAAACAGAAGCGTTTTGATTTGCGCCAAGTGGGTTTGGCTTTATTGGTTTCAAAGGAGGATCAATTTCCATTGTTCCATAAAACCTATGGTGGCAATAAAAATGATGTGACTGTATTCAAAGAAAACTGTAGTAAATTATTAGAACGGTTGAGACACATAACCAAAGAATTAGCAGATGTAACCCTTGTCTTTGATAAGGGTAATAATAGCAAAGAAAATTTCGCTACACTTAATCAGAATCAAGATTGTTATTATGTTGCCGGATTAGTTCCAGCGCATTTTAAAGATTTAATAAAAGAAGCAAATAAACATTTTTCAGAAATTACTATAGAAGGCGAAACGTTACCAGCATATCGAATTAAAAAAGAAATATGGGGGCACGAATTAACATGTGTAGTTACTATCTCAACGCAACTTAAAGAAGGTCAGATCCAAGGTATTACGCAACATTTAGAAAAAAAATACAAGATACTGAATGAGCTTAAACAGCAGCTTGAAAACCCCAAAGGTAGAAAAAGATTTGCTAAGGTGGAAATAGAAGAGCGTTTGCAAAATATTATCAAGGGACAATTTATAGAAGATATTTTAATGTATAAAATAATCGAATTAGAAAACGATAAATTAAGTTTTACTTACTTCATAGATGCAGATGCATTCGATAAATTAAAAAAAGAGATTTTGGGACGAAAGATAGTAGTAACAAATCGGCACGAGTGGAGCAATGAAGAAATATTGCTGGCTTATCGAGGTCAGGCTAAAGTCGAGTACGCATTCCGTAATTTTAAAAATCCATATCATATGGCAATTCGTCCCCAATACCATTGGACCGATCAGAAAATAGAAGCTCATTTTTTAATATGCATTATTGGTTATCTTTTAACGACATATGTTTATAAAAAAGTAAAGCATTGCTATGCTAAAAATATCAGTCATTTTATGGATGACCTCAGAAGCATACGATTGGGATGCATTACACGAGGTGGTAATAAAGTAACCTACCAATTAGAGGAAATTGCTACCCCGACACAAAATATAGCCAAGGAGCTTAATATAACAAACGAAAATCTTAGGCCAAAGATCAACTTCAGTGACTACATTTAAAATAAGGCGAACTCCTTGTCTGGTATAGGCTGGCGACGTTTTTTTAGTGCGGCTTTAGTAAACTTGCGCTAGATACTGATTGCGTACTTTTGCTAACTCATCACGAGAAAATTTACTTACCTCTTTACCAGCTAGCAGATAACTGCCGATAGTTGGCGTAGATAAACAACCAATAATCTGCATTAAAGTAGACTTACCAGAACCACTCGGACCTAAGCTAAATGCTGAGACTTGACCACTCCTTTATTTATGTCTTCCAAGTAATCAATCCTTGCCTATCTGCTATTTTATAATAATCATCAGCCATCTTTACGACCTCTCCTATACTCAAATCTTTTAAGTTATTAAAATTAAGAAATCCAACTTTGAATACTGCTATCACTTTATAAGATGTCAGCGCTCTAATTTTTTCTGAATCAAAATCTTTTATGTTGTCAAAGGTAAAACATCCGGATTGATATGCTTTTATAGCCCCAGCAGAGGTCAATGCTTTAAATTTGTCATTATCCCAAACATATAGCTTATTTAAAAAATCGAATCTTGCTCCAGCTTTATATGCCGCTATCGCACCATCAAAGGTCAGCGCTTTAAATTTATCACTTTTATTATCATACAACTTACTGAAAACTTCAAATTTTGCCCCAGCTTGATACGCTGCTATCGCGCCATCAGAGGTAAGCGCTCTAATTTTTTCTGAATTAAAATCTTTTAATGTATCAAAATCAACGTATCCAGAATTACATACCCATATCGCACCATAAGACATAATAGCATTAATCTTATCTTGATTATCCCAAGACATCAGTAATTTAATTTTTTTTGCATAAAGATCTCTTGAACTGGCAACATTAATGTACAGGGAGCCATACGCTATTCCAGCATAATAAGTCGTTAGCTCTATAATCTTCCCTGTATCAAAATCTTTCAAATTACCAAAATTAATATATCCAGATTGATATGCTCCTATTGCTATATAAGATGTCAACGCCATGATTTTTTCTGTATCAAAATCTTTTAAGTTAGCAAAAGTAAGGTATCCAGAGTTACATGCTTCCATCGTACTATAAGACATAAGAGCATTAATCTTATCCTGATTATCCAAAAGCGTTAGCACTTTGATTTTTTCTACATCAAAATATTTTAGATCATCAAAAGTAACATACTTTTTCCTATATATTATTATAGCATTCCAAGACGTTAGAGCTTTGATTTTTTCTGCATTAAAATCCTTCAATTTGTCAAAAGTAGCATACTTTCCATAAGATTCGATTGCGCTATCAGAAGTCAGCGCCATTATTTTTTCTATATCAAAATCTTTTAGTACATCAAAAATAACGCCCGCTATCCTATATAACCTTATAACGTCATCAGACGTTAAAGCTTTAAATTTATCATTGTCATCATCATAGAGATTACTTAAATCCTCAAGTCTTGCGCCAGCCTTATATGCTTCTATCGCGTGATAAGACGTTAGCGCAACAATCTTATTATCATCATTTAAAGATGTAAGCGCCATTATTTCTTCTGCGCCAAAATATTTTAGATCACCAAAAGTAACACGTCTTCTGCTATACAATCTTATAGCACCATCAGATGTTAAAGCTTTAAATTTATCGTTGTTATTAGTATATAGCCTGCTTAATAAATCAAATGTTGCTCCAGCTTTATATGCCGCTATCGCGCGATAAGACGTTAGCGCAAGAATCTTATTATCATCATCTAAAGATGTAAGTGCTATTATTTTTTCTGCGTCAAAATCTTTTAGGGCATTAAAAGTAACGCATCCTCTACTATATAACCTTACAACATCATCAGACGTTAAAGCTTTAAATTTGTCATTGTCATCATCATAGAGATTACTTAAATCACCAAGTCTTGCGCCAGCCTTATATGCTTCTATCGCACCATAAGACGTTATTGCATTAATCTTATTCTTATTATCCAAAGATACCAATAATTTGATTGATTCTGCATCAAAATTTTTTAAGTCGTTAAAAGCAAAATATTCTTTATCATATCCTCTTCTAGCACTGTCAGATGTCAGGGCTATGATTTTTTCTATATCGAAATCTTTTAAGTCGCCTAAAGTAACATATTTTTGCTCATAATATGCCTCCCTAGAATATCTAGAAGTCAAAACTTTGATTTTTTCTGCGTCAAAATCTTTTAGATCATCAAAGGTAGCATATCCTTCAGAATATGCATTTATAGCTTCATCAGATGTCAATGATTTAAATTTGCGATTGTCCTCATCATACATTTTACTTAAATAATCAAATTTTGCTCCACTCTTGTACACTACCCTCATGCTATAAGAAGTTAGCTTTTGAAACTTGCGATAGTTCTTATAGTACATCTCGTTTAGAATAGCAAATTTTGCCCCAGCTTTATACGCCTGTATCACGCTATAGGAGGTCAACTCCTGAAACTTAAATTTGCCCTTGTCATACAAATTATTTAAATCGTCAAATTTTACTCTAGCTTTGTATATTTCTATAGAACTACTAGATGTCAACTCTTGAAACTTAGTTTTATTCTCATCATACAGATTATTGAATAAGTCAAATTTTGCTCCACTATAGTATGCTTCTTTAATGCTACAGGAGGCAAGCGCTTGAAACTTGCTATAGTC
>CAZTPH010000108.1:0-5033 GCA_964614705.1 uncultured Coxiellaceae bacterium | reverse complement strand
GAACCAATTAAAGAGTTAAAAAAATTTAATAAGGAATTAGCGAAAAAAGAGCGCTGGTTGATATTGAATAAAATTGATCTGCTAGCTAAAAAAGAACTCGAGAAAAAAACCCAAGAGATCATCAAGCAACTAAAATGGAAGGGCAAAGTCTTTCAGATCTCTGCCATAAAAAAAACAGGCACGAAGGAGCTGTGTTATAAATTAGCCGACTATTTTTCATCATTAGCCTAAATCCTGGATTTAAAATACGGCTATCCTCATCAATAAGATCCAGCGATCTTCAGCTTCCAAGGATAACGCTAAACTTTAGGCTTAAAAATAATCTGAACCGGTGTCCCAGTAAGGCGTAACATCTTGCGAAAAACCCCCTCTAAATAACGACGATAACTATCTGGCAAAAATTCTACTCTTGTTCCATGAACAATAATCGTTGGTGGAGATGAGTGCCCTGCATGAGCATAACGTAATTTTATCTCTCTACCATGAACAAGTGGTGGCTGATGGTTTTGCACTGCTTGCTCCAAAATCTTATTTAATTCGGATGTCACCAACTCCCGAGTAGCGCTCTTGTATGCGCGATTAATCGATTTAAATAGATTACCTACCCCACTGCCATGAAGAGCGGAAATAAAATGGATATCAACAAAGTTAAGAAAAGACAATTTGCGTTCTAAATCACTTTTAATTTTACCGCGCTGCAGGACAGACAAATTATCCCATTTATTAACAGCAATAACTAATGCTTTCCCCTCAGAAAGCACAAAACCAATTAATTTCAAATCTTGATCAGTAATAGTTTCACTAGCATCAACCAAAAACACTATCACATTGCTAGCACTAACCGCTTGCAAAGTTTTAACGATAGAAAATTTTTCGATCTTTTCTTGCACTTTACTTCTCCGCCTTACTCCCGCGGTATCGATTAAAATGTAGTCTTTACCCCGCTGACTAAAATTGATAAAAATACTATCACGAGTAGTTCCTGGTTGATTATGAGCCACCAAACGCTCTTCATTTAAAATACGATTAATTAAAGTAGATTTACCAACATTAGGGCGTCCTACAAAAGTTATCTTGATAGCATTTTGATTTTCTAACGTTTCGTCACTATTTATAACTGGCAATTTACCTATAATCTTTTCACTTAATAGATCAAACCCCAAATTGTGCTCGGCCGATACTCCAATGACATCTAAAAAACCCAATTTATAAAAATCAGCCATCACACTAGTTAGATCTTTACCATCAATCTTATTTACCACCAAAATAACCTGTTTATTTAACTTGCGAAGTTTTCGCGCTAGATCTTGATCATCCCCAATCAACCCCGCTTTACCATCCACCAAAAAAAGAATGACTTCTGCTTCTTGCATCGCAAGTTCGGTTTGCTTAGCCATTAATTTCTCAATTGCAGAAGCAGCGCTGCCTATTCCCCCAGTATCAATCACTATGATGCTGCGATCACCAATTTTGGCCACCCCATATTGACGATCACGAGTAAGCCCAGGGGAATCAGACACCAAAGCGTTTCTGCTGTTAGTTAAGCGATTAAATAAAGTAGATTTACCTACGTTAGGGCGACCAACCAATGCAATTGTACTTAACATCTATTCAATAACCTCCACACTATAGCGATAAATTTGCAAACTATCTGACCAATAGTCAATAGGAAAACCTGCTTTCAATTTTAAGTGCTGCAAAAATAATTTTGGATCAGGTAACTCATCCCAAACTGCAGGCAAAAAAGTACCCCGATTACCATGATCCGAAATAATTAGACCATCTATACCCGGCTGCAATTTAGTCAACAAATCTTCTTCAGAAAAAAAATGTATCGACTCAGGAGCAGATAAAATAGAAATGTGCTTAGTAAGCTTAGAGTATTCATCTTGTGTCACCGGCATAAAGCGTGGATCACGAAATGCTGCTAAAAAAGCATTTTCTGCTATATCTTTAATTAATGGCTGATAAGCTTCCAGCGTCCCGATACAACCTCTTAGTTTTTTGGCTATCTCGAGCGTTACAAAACTAGCCCCTAATTTTATTAACGAGCTAGGATAATCGTTTAAATTAATTTTCAAAGAATGGTGATGCGCTAAACCAGATCTAATCGACTGATCTGCAACTGACAAAATAATTTGTTGTTCCTTAGCACTATACCTACCCATTTGATCTCTCCAAAAAATGAAACGCTCCGTAACCAACCACGCTGTCTTTAGAACCGCTAGTGTCTCCAGAATTTCTCAAATCTACCTCAACTGCCTGCATCATCTTCTTTTTTGCCACCATTAATAAACCATTAATCGCTAAAGCCCCGCAAGCATCTTCACCACTTAAAATATCGGCATCCATGGCTAAAATGGATCTGGCACTATTTTTATCTATAACTTGGGCCTGTCTATATGGATGATAATGACTTAAATCTGAGCTAATGACAATTAAAGTATCATCTCCACTCCATAAATCCTCTAATAAATTGGCCACTTGCTCCCGATAAGCATGACCAACTAGCAATGGTACTAAAGAAAATTCCGCTAACATCATCTGTAAAAATGGCAGCTGAACTTCAAGAGCATGTTCGGCCATAAATGCTTCATCTAATACTACCAAGTGTGACCTTACTTTATTAATCAAGTCTTGATCAATCGCAATCTTACCAAGCGGAGTTAAATAGCCAGAAGCGCTTACTGTCGCTATCCCGTAAAATGGATATTGATGAGCTTGAGCTAGCACCACCACTCTTTTAATCTGATGTTTGGCTTTTTTTAAACACGCGTAGGCAGATGCAGCTATTTCTCCAGAATATATATAACCGGCATGTGGAGCAATTATTGCCTTAGGTTGAGCTAAATCACTTTTAGCCTCGGCTAGTTTCAGCATTTTCTCTATCTCATCTCTTAAGATACTCGGATTACTAGGATAGAACTTGCCAGCAACAATTGGGTGAATTAACATATAAATATTCCCATAATTTGGTATTTTAGCAGTATGATATCACAATTTCACCCGGCAAAATATTGGCATAAATTAGCAAACACCAAAATCGAGTGCGATATGTGCCCCCATCATTGTAAACTGGATGAAAATCAACGTGGTATCTGCTTTGGCAGAATGCGCTATGATGATCAAATGGTATTAACCACCTATGGCAAATCGAGCGGATTCGCTATAGATCCGATCGAAAAAAAACCGCTCTACCATTTTTTACCCGGAACAACCACCTATTCATTTGGAACTATCGGCTGTAACCTATTGTGCAAATTTTGTCAAAATTGGTCTATCAGTCAAAACCAAAGTTCTAATGACTACCGCCTATTAGAATCTCCTCCTGAAAATATTGCCCAAATGGCCAAAAAATTGGGATGTGAAAGTGTAGCTTTTACCTACAATGAACCAACGGTATTTGCCGAATATGCCATTGATGTGGCCAAAGAGTGCCACACCCTAGGATTAAAAACGGTCGCCGTTACCAATGGCTACATTTGTGCAAAACCACGCCAGGAGCTTTATGCATCTATTGATGCCGCTAACGTTGATCTGAAAGGATTTACCGAGAGCTTCTATAAAAAACTTACAGGAGCTCACCTGCAGCCAGTTTTGGATACTTTAATTTATCTAAAACAGGAGACGAAAGTTTGGCTTGAAATCACCACCTTATTAATCCCGGGAGAAAATGATTCAAATAAAGAGCTTGAAGGGTTATCAATTTGGGTCAGAGAAAATTTAGGGAGTTATACCCCGCTTCACTTCAGTGCATTTTATCCTGCAGCCAAATTGCAAGATAAGCCCGCTACCACACCTCAAACTGTGGTTAAAGCGCGAGAAATTGCCCTAAAAAATGGTCTTAATTATGTTTATGCTGGCAATATCTGTTTTCCAGATGGCAACACCACCTTTTGTCATAACTGTAAAAAGGCGGTAATTATTCGCAACGGGTATAATCTTAGCAAATTAAATTTAGATCAAGATGGTAAATGTAAATTTTGCCACGCTAAATGCGCTGGGTTTTTTTAGGAAACAAGCGCGTATGGCGTAGTAACATCTATCATTAAACCTATTTCATAATCTGAATATACGCCTTCTCGCGTAACTCTTTAAGAAATGGCTTTACCTTATCAGCTATCTTCTTAGAATAAGCGATATCTCTTGCCTGATCTTTAGTAAGTTTTATTGCCGCCTCCCCTCCATGCATATCGTCTAATTTAAGTAGATGTAACCCATTCGGAGCAATAATTGGGCCTACTAATTGACCAACTTTCATCTTGACAACTTCGTGAGCAAACAAAGCCGGCAGATCTTCAGCTCGACGCCATCCCAGCTCATTATTAACGATAATCTGCTCCCCTGCTTGTAAATCCTTTTCTACTGCTTGTACAGCTTTATCAACTTTTACCCCACTTTGAATCTTTATTGCCAACTGTTTGGCTAACTGCTTAATTTTTTCTAGCCTGCTAGATGGCAATTGCTCTCGCACCTCAATCACAATATCAGTCAAAAGGTATTGAGCCGGACCAGACTGCATCTTAGGAGGGTTATTTAAAACTTCAATTATATCCTTCTCAGTAACCGTGATATCTCCCCCCAAAAACTGCTGTTGCAGTTGACGAATTAAAGCATGCTCGCGCAACTGCCTACGAAAATCCTGATAACTCATACCCTCTTGCTTGACAACTTCTTTCTTCAATTGTTCTATGGTTAAACCATTGCCCTTAGCGATATTAGCCGCCATCTGATCAACCTCTTTGTCTCCAATTACCATCTTGGTATTTTTAGCCAACCTTAATTGTAAAGCAGTATCGATCAAGTCATCTAAGGCTTGCTGATATAGAGATCTATCATTCCCAACACGCTGCCGCTTCAAAATAGAGATTTTCTTATCTAAATCACTTTTGGTAATAACATTACCATCTACTATTGCTACGATCCTATCAAGGTTAGCCCCACTAGCAATACCAGCATTTAACATCACTATCCACAAAGCACTCTTAAAAATTGTATTCATCTTCATTATTACCTTACCTCGCAGAAAATCT
>CAZTPH010000107.1:2649-5065 GCA_964614705.1 uncultured Coxiellaceae bacterium | reverse complement strand
GAGTTGTTGCAGTTTGAATTTAAACCACACGAATATATTTTAGAGCCTTGGCTAATCACTCAATCTCTAACTGCTGTTTTTAGGATAATAATTAAGTGGAGCGTGTTGGCCTCATTGCGTCTCCATAGCATTGATAATACTGATGTTCAAGGCACAAATATTTACATTGCTCGGCTTCCGAGTCTTGATTTAGGTTTAGTAGCCCAGTCTTAATCTTAATAATACCAATTCTTCCAATAATAATTCTGGTATATCCACGATCCCCTTGGTCTATGCATACACAATCACACTTTCCTCCTGAAATCAAGCTGATTTAATGGTGATCTACTTCCAAACCAGGCTTTCTTTTGTTATACCTTTCTAAGCATTTTCCATAGCTATCGTTGTTCATATACGCTAGCCTCCAATTTAGTTTGGCGTCCATAATGTGCGCCGTTTGAAACATGTTTTATTCTTCTTCATCTGTACACTTACCTATACCCAGAACGAAACTTAGTATGGCTGTTATTATACCAATACAGATGCACAAGGGAAATACAAGCATTAGTCTGGGTCTTTACTTTCACAGATTTTTGTCAGCTTTTAAAATTAATTTTAAAAAATTCTTTCAGCTGACCATATATGTCGCGTGCGGGGATTTTGTGGGGATGGGTGCAACATTATTACTCATTATGCAGCAAATGTAGTGGTCGTCCCGCGTTAAAAATACATTTAAATCAAGACAAGATGATGCTTAACAGCCATCTACTCCTCTTTCGGCCAAGATTTTATTAGCAAATTTACCAAGGTAATCAAAGGAATAGCAAAAAACACTCCCCAAAAACCAAATAGATTACCAAACACTAGTACTGACAGAAGAATTGCAAGCGGATGAAGATTCATAACTTCAGAAAAAAGTATTGGCACGAGTAAATATGCGTCTAATAAACTGATAACGCTGTACACTAAGATTAAATATCCAAAATGCTCAGACATACCCCATTGGATTAAACCAACTATCACGACTGGAATGGTCACTACTATTACACCAACATAGGGAACCACTACTGATAACCCCACCAAAACTCCTAAAAGAGCCGCATACTGTAAACCTAAAATTTTGAATGCTAAAATAGTAACCAAAGCAACTACTAAAATTTCAATCAATTTTCCTTGAATATAACCGCGAATCTTGGTTTGTAGCTCGAGCCATAAAAGATGTAATGCCTGCCTTCTTTGTGGTAAAAATCCCGCGATCCAACTGATTATTCTCTTGCCATCGCGCATAAAGAAAAAGATCAAAAGCGGCACTAAAACCAGATAAACAGCTACAGTAGCGAGATTAAGCAAAGAAGATAAAGAAAAAGTTAAAATCTCTCTACCGAAGTTAGCCAAGTATTCGGTAAATTGCACTACCAGTTGTTGCAATTTTTCAACTGAGATAAGTTCAGGGAAAAAACCATGAATTTTAACCACTAACTCCTGACTACGGTGTAAAATCGTCGGAATTTCGGCAGCCAAATTAACCATTTCGCTCCATATTAACGGCAATACCCAAAAAAGCAACAGTAAAAACATTCCCATAAAAATAGCAAATACTATAATTACCGCTAATGTTAATGAACAGCCTAATCTCTCCAACCACCTTACTAAGCCAAAAAGCAAATATGAGGCAGTAATAGCTATAATAATGGGGGCGAGGATAGAACTCATGGTTTTAAAAACTATTAACATAAAAGTAAAGATCACCAACAAAGCCACTGCTTCAGGTCGTGATAAATATCTTTTTAACCAACTATTAAGCACTTTATTCATAAATATTATATAAAATTAATTAAGTTCTGCTATACTCGAGTATTATAACCAACTTTATCATTTAATACACTACTTATCCGTTAATATGTTAACTACACGACAATTTTTAACAGTTTATAACGCATTTAGTCTATCTTGGCGCCCATCTCGCCACATTTATTTTCGGGCCGACGTAAATACATCCCAGTCAACTTCTCACCTCTTTGCATATATTTACACGACATCACTATGGTCACAGTTGGTGGCGATAGTCAATAAATTCCCCATCATTATCTCTGGTGCCAGCAAGATACAAATTCTGACCAAAAACTTTATGCCTCCCCATGAAATAAACCATCAATATCAACTTCAAACCCCAGGCATTTGTACTAAACATCTCATAATTCTTCTATTCGACCTTCCGTATCCTCTCTAAATGCATTTAATTCACTTGTAACTACATCTCTTAATACTATTGAGAATGGTTCATGCTGCAGTTCTGCTGTTATCGCTTCTATAATTCTTGAACTTGAAGCACTAGTAGATGTATCAGAAGACCGTACAAATGTTGATAGAAGAGCCCCAAGTAAATTCTGCCAAAACTGTTTATGATCAAAATTACTGGTTACTAATGTACGAAACA
>CAZTPH010000107.1:0-2639 GCA_964614705.1 uncultured Coxiellaceae bacterium | reverse complement strand
TAATTGATCAGGATTCATCATCTCCCGAGCAAATCTCCATCCATCCCTTATATCTCTTGGAAGATACTCTGGTAACACTAAGCCAATAAGTGAATTCGTAAGGCGAGTAACATTTATTTTCAAAAAATCACTCCCTTCCAAACCACGTATCATTTCTTGAAGATGTCTAATTCTAAAAAGTTCTGGATTAATCGCGCTTCTATTAGCTATATCCGACAAAATTACTGCAAAATCTTTTTCAAGAAAATTCCGATCAATTGCCTCAATGTCTTCACGTAACATATTGCTTTCCGTTGAATCTAATGTTCCAAGCATACCTCCCAACGTACTATCACCAGTTAATAATGTTGGGTCAAACCCATTTCTAACCATCTCTACTAACATTCTACTTAGTTCTGGAGCAAAAATATCTAGATTGAAAGCTCGATTTTTGGCTATCTCCACTAATCCTCTACTAAGCTCTATAGCAAAAGGCTCTGGATTGAATCTCTCTCTTCTAATTATATTCACCAATATCAAACCGAGGTTTGTAGCAACAGGCACGGACAACACTTGAGAATCTATATCAGAAAGTATATCTGTAGCCAATACTACACCAAGCCTTGAGGCCAGACTTGGACTGAGTTTAAATCTTCCTTCTTTAACCATGGGAGCCAATATTCTAGCGAAACGTTTTGGATTATATTGTGTCGCTTCAACACTTTTTATTAATTCTTCATCAAATTTTATGTTAGAACTTTCGCGATTTCTGACCATATCCACTAATCTATCACTAACTCTTTCAACAAAAGGTTCTATACCTTTTCCAACCATAGACAACAATCCTCGGCCAAGTTCTGTAGGAAAGTTCAAAATTGATCCTCCTCTTTCAGTCCTAAAACTAGCCATATCTACAAATACTCTACCAAGCACACTAGCAGAATCTCCCAAACTAAAAACTCCACCTCTAACCGTGCTTGTTAATCCTCTACTGAGCTCTATAGCGCGAGGGGTTATATCAAACTCCCTGCTGCTAAGCGTACCCATTAATCTTCTACTCAGCCCTATAGAGAAAGGTTCCAGGTAAAGTAACTCACTTTTAACCATATTTATCATATGGAAAAATTCTCTAATGCATCTTACCTGCGTGCCAGTAATTTCATGAAATTTAGCTGCCTTTTTTTCTAAATCGCTTATACTATCTAAAGTCGATATTGAAAACATTCCTAGAGCCATATAATGTGACGCTAGATCGTTAACAGTCTCCTTGGTGTACTTTGAGCCATTACTCCACTTTTTTCCTATTTCAATTATGGCATCGATATCTATCTTAAGATCAGCAGCATATTGTGAAAGCATATGTGCCAATACCAAATCATTTCGAGCAGATTCAAATGTTAGTGCAACGAAACAATGTAGAGCTTTTTGGGCCTCTGTATCTTCAATTTCGAGAGATGGCAAATTTAACAAATTAGATATTATAGGTTTGATATCAAACTTATTTATCGAGTCATACGCTGGTTCTCTAGGGTAAGCAAGATCAATATTTCTGTTTTCACGGATATTTTCTTCTGGCACACCGCTATTAATAAGCTCGGTTTTTGCTAACCCGATGATTTCAGAGTTTATTGTTGTAGTTGACCAACTTGTTCCTGGAAATAATATAACTTGATCCCCTTTGCGAATACCAAACATATATGTGGTTGTTCCATCCACTATTATAGAAATATCATCATATAGGGGAATAATAACTACTTCGGGTAAATCTCTTTTGGGTCTATATGCTCCAACCATATCG
This sequence comes from uncultured Coxiellaceae bacterium, assembly GCA_964614705.1. GTDB lineage: Bacteria > Pseudomonadota > Gammaproteobacteria > UBA9339 > UBA9339 > CAZTPH01. The sequence goes on along the minus strand of CAZTPH010000107.1, from coordinate 862 downwards.
AGCGTATCATTGGTGGTTGGTTCAAATAGCGCTCTTCATATTCTAGATATCCAACTATATATTCTCCCAACCGAGAAAAACTCTTTATTTGGGGTATACTCTGAGGTATCCTCATCTAACACTCTGTTTAAAACATCCCGAACGGCTACCAAAGCTTTTGTGTAATCTCCTTCCATCCCGTTGTCCTCAAAGTATAGAAAACAAGAAAATTTTCTAGAAATCTATTGTAAATATGAGCATAATAATTACCATCTATCATATACAGAATAAAAAGCGCTATTAGCTTGTCTAACCGTTTCATCACAAAGTTTGCGTTCAATATCAGATAATGGACGTGGTTTTTGAGGAGCTACTGATGAACATTTATAATAGGCGTGACCATGTGACGTACAATCAGTCTTACAACCACTATCATCTGTAGATACCCCTATGTATGTGGTAGGCTCATCCCAATTAGGTGGCACGAAAAAGCAGTGACAATGACACCCTCCAGCAACGTCAGCTAATTCCCAATCGTTTATTTTAATTATCTTGTTCATATGTTGTGCCTCCAGTTTAGTTAATATTAAACTAATCTTTTAATAAACGGCAGAAAAATGAATATTTTTTCATATTTTGAATATGATCTAATATAACACAATATTAAAAATTCATCATTAAGTATTGCTTAATAAACTAACTACATGACGATTTTTAACCGTTTATAAAGCATTTAATCTATCTTAACGCCCCTGGCCATATTTATTTTCGGGTCGCTGTCAATACACCCACGTGGGACTGTTGAAATCTGGCATTTTGGTCGTTGCGATGAGCATCTTTTGCGACGAAACAATCCAGAATCACCTTGATTTATAACACATTC
>CAZTPH010000106.1:0-5116 GCA_964614705.1 uncultured Coxiellaceae bacterium | reverse complement strand
TCTGTTACATCTCCTGGTGCATCTGGATTTATTTCCTGAGGATGTTCACGATAATTTAGATAGGCAAAAGAGGCGTTTGCAGAGAAACTATTGTTTAACTCATCAAAAATGTGGACAGATCTAGCAGTTGCATACCAAGGAAGCAGCAAACCCAAGATCAAGCTAATATTAGTAATAATCGGTCTTTTCATATGTTTTTAATATGGGGATCAGAGTTTAGGCCCCTGATCCCCATTTTTTTAGTTTTCCATCTTTTTGCCAATTTCTCGGCCTACTACGCCACCAACTACAGCTCCTCCGGCTGCGCCAATAGCATTAACTACGCCTGAGCCACCAATTTGACTACCAATGGCAGCGCCAGTTGCAGCTCCTGCAACCGTGCCAATATCTCTACCTTTCATATCAGCGCATCCTACCACCATTAAAGCCACTGCTAAACTTGCTATAACTTTTATTTTACTCATATATTTATCTCCTTTTGTTAATGTTGATATTATCTACTCTTTACTAATAACCTTAATCTCTTGCCTTTTACGCATGCTAATCGAAGAAAAGATGCGGTCTGAAACTAAATCGATATCTCCTAGTCCATCCACCTGAATGTAATGTGGTGTCCCACCGTGTTTTTTTGATAGCTCCTGGTAATATTTAACTAAAGGTTCAGTTTTTTCATGATAAACACGCAAGCGATTTCTGATGGTTTCTTCTTTGTCGTCATCACGATGTACCAGCGGATCACCGGTGACATCGTCAATCCCCTCAGCGTGTGGTGGGTTATTCATTAGATGATATACCCGACCTGATTCGGGATGGATTAATCTGCCACTTAGACGCGATACCACCTCTTCATCTTGGACATGGATCTCAATTATATAATCAATCTCGATTCCAGATTCATATAAAGCATCGGCTTGTGCGATGGTTCTTGGAAAGCCATCTAGCAGGAAACCTGTCTGACAATCTTTTTGCGAAATTCTTTGTTTGACTACATCTAAGATGACATCATCTGATACCAAAGCGCCACTATCCATGATCTCTTTAACGCGAGCACCAAGACCAGTTCCTTCTTCGACTGCTTGTCTTAAGATGCCGCCAGTAGATATCAGTGGAATAGCGAAATATTTTGATAAATTCAAAGCTTGGGTGCCTTTGCCAGCACCTGGGCTACCCAATAAAACAATACGCATCGTGTTTAGTCCTATCTATCAGTACAACTTGGATTATATAAACTTCTAGCGAAAAACTACAGCTAATTTTTTATCTGCTGGTATTCTCTGCCCCTTTTATTAAACTTCAATTCCCCGCTATTGTTACTTTTGCCATTTATTAAGTAAGTTAGATTTCCATTATGGCCATCAATCAATCCATCTGGCTTAAATGTTATCTTATTTTCTGGTTGCAGGCTAATGTTTAGCTTAATCTCGTCTTTGGCAAATGGCTTAGGTAAAACTCTTAAAATTTTACCAGATGCAGTTACGATTATTGGTCGATTATCCTTAACCTGATGGCAATCAGGGTACTGATATTTGATGCATAATATCACTTTTTCATTTAGTTTGATTGCGCTGGTCCGGGTAAACGCAATAGCCGATTTAAGTATTTGCAGATAAGCTGACGTGCGATTTTTTTCGATAATATTTATAAAATTAAAAGAAACAAAAAATATAACTATACTAGCTATCGATAAAGCTACTATTAGTTCAAAAATTGAGAACCCCAAATTCTTTTTTATCTGCATAGAGATAATTATCAGCTAAATTGTCTAGATATAAATACCGTAGTTAGCAAATGATATTTTACTTATAAAAATCAATATGTTAGTTTAGGTTTAAATTATGGCAAAATCATTTATAATCTTAGTAGGGTTAATTTTATTTTAGGAAAATTTATGTTTAGTAATTTAACAGATCACTTGACGTCGATCATAAAAGGTATTACCGGAAAATCACGTTTAACAGAAGACAATATCAAGGAAGCGCTTAGCCAAATTAGAGTTTCTTTGCTTGAAGCCGATGTGCCACTTTCTGTGATAAAAAACTTTTTGGATAATGTTCAACAACAAGCGGTTGGGCAGCGCGTTGTTTCTAGTCTTAATCCAGGCGAGGTGTTAGTAAAAATAGTTTATGATGAACTGGTAACTGTTTTAGGTACAACAATTACCCCCATTAATCTAAATACCCAGCCTCCTGCTATAATAATGGTTGCGGGACTACAAGGTTCGGGAAAAACTACTACTATTGCTAAGTTGGCTTATTGGTTAAAAAATAATCAGCAGAAAAGTGTGCTTTTAACTAGTGCTGATATCTATCGTCCTGCTGCAATAGAGCAGTTGGAAGTATTAGCCAAACAAGTTGGCGTTAGTTATCTATCGTCAAATCCAACCGATAATCCTGTATCAATAGCAAGATCTGCAGTTAGTCATGCCATCAATACTTTAGCCGATGTGGTAATTATAGATACCGCCGGTAGACTACATATCGATGCAGAGATGATGGATGAGATTAAAAATATTAATGATGCTATCAAGCCAATAGAAACACTTTTGGTAGTAGATAGTATGACCGGCCAAGATGCTTTAAATATTGCAGAAACATTTACTCGCGCTATACCGTTAACCGGAATAATTCTGACCAAAACTGATGGTGATACTCGTGGTGGCGCAGCTCTTGCCATGAGGATGGTAACTAAACAACCGATTAAGTTTATCGGTGTTGGCGAAAAGATAGATGCATTAGAACCATTTTACCCGGAGCGAATTGCTTCTAGAATTTTGGGAATGGGAGACATTTTAACTTTGGTGGAAGATGTCTACCAAAAAGTTGATCAGGAAAAAGCCAAGAAGTTAGCCAAAAAATTTCAAAAGGGTAAAGCGTTTGATTTAGAGGATTTTAGGGTTCAACTACAACAGATGCGTAATTTAGGTGGTATGAGTACTCTGATGAGTAAATTACCTAAATTGGGGCAAATCTCTAGAGCAAGCAGTATGGTTAATGACGATTCTCTAACCAAAATGGAGGCTATTATTAACTCCATGACGCCCAAGGAGAGGCATTTTCCTGCATTTATTAAGAGCTCAAATAAAAAGAGAATTGCGCTTGGTTCTGGTACTGAAATGCAAGATATCAACCGTTTGTTGCGTCAATTTGAACAGATGCAAAAGATGATGCAGCGAATTAAAGGTTCTAAGATGCAAAATATTATCAAACACTTGAAAGGATCTTAAAATTTGGAAACTTTAAGAATAGAACATCTAAAAAAGAGTTACCAAGGTAGAGTGGTGGTAGATGATTTATCATTTTCGCTTACCAATCACGAAATAGTTGGCCTACTTGGTCCAAATGGGGCTGGCAAAACGACTAGCTTTTATCTGACCCTCGGCATGATTCCTTTAGATAGTGGCAAAATCTATCTTAACGATCATGATATTACCAAACTAAAAATTCACGAACGAGCCAAACTAGGTATTGGTTATCTGCCACAAGAGGCTTCAATATTTAGAAAGTTGACTGTTTACGATAACATTATGGCTATCTTAGAGTTACGTAATGATTTATCTAAAAAGCAGAAAAAAGAGTCAGCTGAAGTGTTGCTTGATGAGTTTCGCGTTGCTCACTTAAGAGACAATATGGGCTTTAGTCTTTCCGGTGGTGAACGACGTCGGGTGGAAGTAGCACGAGCACTAGCCCTAAATCCTAAATTTATTTTGCTAGATGAGCCATTTGCTGGTGTAGATCCAATTTCAGTAATTGATATTAAACACATTATTCGGCAGATTCATCAACGTAAAGTTGGTATTTTAATTACTGACCATAATGTACGCGAAACACTAGATATCTGTCTTAGGGCTTATATAATTAGTTCGGGTAAAATGATTGCCTCTGGTGAGCCCCAAGAGATTTTAGCCAACCAAGAGGTGCGTAAGATATATCTAGGTGAAAATTTTTCTATTTAACAACATAAGGAGAACAAAATATGAGTATGCAAATATCGGGACACGGTATAGAGGTGACGGCGGCTTTGAGTGACTTAATTAATAAAAAATTTTCGCGGGTCAAAAAACACTTTGATCAGATAACTTCTGCTCATATTATCCTTGACGTGCATAAAACCGAACAGATGGCTGAAGCTACCATCCATATTCCTGGTCATGAAATATACGCCAAGGCAGATTCAGATGATATGTATAAAACCATTGATCTATTAATGGATAAGATTATTCGCCAGTTGGATAAATATAAGGCTAAACATCACAGTCATTGATAATTATCACCCTTGAATTTGTCCATTTTGTTACTATATACGAAAGTACCATTAACAATTTGAGGAGGAAATAATGTCAAATCTTATTCGTCCATTTTCACTGATTCCAGTTTTTGGTGATTTAGAAAAAGAATTTAGCCGCTTATTGGGTAACAGTTTTGAACACTCAGCTACCGAAAGCGGCGACTGGCAACCCAAGGTGGATATAGTGGAAGAAGATAAACAATTTTTAGTTAAAGTAGATATTCCAGGTGTAGATCCTAAAGATATCAGCGTTCACTTGGATAATAATATCCTAACCATTAAGGGGGAAAAAGAGAGCGAGCATAAGGAGAAAAAAGATAATTTTATTCGTTATGAGCGTTCTAAAGGGTCATTTTATCGCCGTATTATGTTGCCAGAGATGGTAGACGGAGATAAAATTACCGCCAAAGGAAAAGATGGAGTGTTAACTATTAATATCCCAAAATCTGAAAAAGGCGTAGCGAAAAAAATCGAAGTCCAAAACTAGTTTTTTAAAAATTAAAAGCGGTGGTGGAACTTAATCCGCCACCGCCTCTAATGGAGGTCAGCTAAGCGTTTGCTTGCCGCGTAACTTCCTTACAACAAATCACGCTCTCCTTCTGTATTCTAATTTTTATATAATTTATGAGTAATACTATTTTCTACATACCTAGTTGATGGAGAGATATACTGAGTGACATTTACCTAAGTTTATCCCCAGTTTTTTTAGCCAAGAAGTTGCATCTAACTTGATGGTAAGGTAAACTTAAGAAAATTCATCACATATAAACCAGCCTGTTTCGTCCAAGGCATCGCATTTGCCTTAACGGTATTAGCGGTGCCATTGTCTCGT
>CAZTPH010000105.1:4901-5141 GCA_964614705.1 uncultured Coxiellaceae bacterium | reverse complement strand
AGCATGGTGCCGGGCTAAAGTCAAGAAGATTTATCCTTGTATATCTGGCTTTAGCCAATTTGCCCATATTGTTCTTTAGTGCCAATCCATCTGATTATAATTGAATCAGCTATTTTAGGATATTTTTGTAATAAGGTGAGAGCTAATTGTTGTACCTCTGGAATTAGTTTTTTGTCTAGCATAAGATCAGCAATTTTTAGTTGTAGGCTACCACTTTGTCTAGTGCCCAGTACTTCGCCA
>CAZTPH010000105.1:0-4891 GCA_964614705.1 uncultured Coxiellaceae bacterium | reverse complement strand
GCGCATTTCGAGATCTTTTTTCGCTAGAAAAAAACCATCATTAGTATCGCGCAGTAACAGTAATCTCTTTTTAGCTTGGGGTAAAAGTGGGGGTTGGTAAAGTAAAACGCAAAAACTTTTTTCTTTACCTCTACCTACTCTGCCACGTAATTGATGAAGTTGTACTAGTCCAAGTCGCTCGGCATTTTCGATAATCATGAGAGAAGCATTCGCCACATCAACCCCTACTTCGATTACTGTAGTAGCAACCAGGAGATCGATTTTATGAGCTAAAAAATCTTTCATTACTTGTTCTTTTTCTTCATGAGGCAATCTGCCGTGAATCAGAGCTACTTTTAGGTCAGGTAGTAATTTAGTTAAGTCATTAAATAAAGTTTCTGCAGCTTGAAATTGCAAATGTTCAGATTCTGCAATCAGCGGGCAAACCCAATAGGCTTGTTTGCCTTTTTTACAACTAGCATATAAGTGAGTTAATACTTCTGTGCGCCTAGTATTAGAAATTACGATAGTATCGATAGGCGATCTACCGAGGGGTAATTCGTCAATAACCGAGCAATCAAGGTCAGCATAGATCGCCATTGCGAGCGTCCTAGGAATTGGCGTTGCAGTCATAATCAATTGATGAGGCAGGTAGCTCTCTTTTTTGCCTTTATTGCGCAGCTCTAGTCTTTGGTGGACACCAAAGCGATGCTGTTCATCGATTACTACTAATGCCAAATTATGAAATTTGATATTCTCCTGAAAAAGAGCATGAGTACCAATCGCTACTTGGACAGTATTATCGGCCAAATATGTTTCTATCAATGCGCGCTTTTTGCCGATAATTTTGCCATTTAGTAATGTTGTTTTAATGCCGAATGGCTCAAGCCAAGATGAAATATTTTTGAAGTGCTGTTGGGCTAAAAGATCAGTTGGTGCCATGATGGCAGCTTGATAGCCATTGATGACAGCTTGTGCAATCGCAAAAGCAGCAACGATAGTTTTGCCGCACCCAACGTCTCCTTGCAGTAAGCGTAACATCGGTTCACTGTTTTTTAGGTCAAGCTCTATCTCACCAAGTACTTTAAGTTGAGCGTTAGTTAGCTTAAAGGGTAGTTGGGCTAAAAAATCAGCTGCAAATTTAGTATTCCAATCCAGTTTATAAGAATGGTGATTTTTTGCTTCTCGGCGCAATTTTAATAGGCTCAATTGTTCTGCTAGCAGTTCTTCAAAGATCAATCTTTTTCTCATCGGATGGTCGCGATCTAGTAAACTGGTAGTAGATAAGGGGGGTGGCTGATGTACGAAATTTAAAGCAGCAATTAAGTTAGGGAAATTTAGTTTTTTTAGTAATTCATCAGGAAATAGCTCTAGGGTTTTTTTGTCTTTCGCAATGTTTATAGCTTGATCAATTAATTTGCGAATTACGTTTTGGCTTAATCCGGCTGTGGTTGGGTAGATAGCAGTTAAAGTATTAGCAATAGGAGGCGCTTCACCTGGTGCTAAGATTTTATACTCCGGATGTGTCATGCCGATTTTATTACCCACCCAGCGTATTTCTCCGTAGCAATATAATCTTGTGCCCGCAGTCAATTTAAATTGTAATCTTAATTTAGCAAAATGAAAAAACGATAGTTGCAGACTGCCGGTAAGATCAGTTAATAAACAGTGTAGTATCGGTTGACGTCGATAGGCGGCTTCACTCGAAGTAATTACTCCAACTACCGCAGCATATGTTCCTACTCTTAAGCTGCGGATAGGAGATATTTTTGTTTTGTCTTCATAACGAGCCGGTAGATGAAACAATAACGAAGTTAGTTCAGTGATGTTGAGTTTATTAAGGCGTTCAAGCGTCTTTGGTCCGATACCTTTTAACTGAGCTGCTAAAGATGTATTTTCGCTATCGTTCATAAAGATTAAAACTCTTTACCAACCTTTTTTCTAACTACCCCGATTACCGTAGGAAGATTGCTGATGTGTCTTTTTACTCGTTCTAAATGAGATAAATTTTTGACAAAAATTTCGATATGTAATATGGCATAGTTATTGTTGTTGGCGTCGCTATGGATGCTATCCATGTTAGCGTTGGCTTTGGCTATGGCTTGTGATAATTCTGCCAGTGCTCCAATATGATTAACAATCTCTACCACAATTACCACTTTAAAGTCGCTAGTAATATCTTCTGCCCATTCCACTTTCAGGTGTTTTTCGGGATGGCGAGATAGTTTTGCTAGAGTTATGCAGTCTTGGGTGTGAATATCTATTCCATAACCAGAATTTAAATATCCAATAATTGGATCGCCAGGGATCGGGTAACAGCAATTAGCAAACGTGAGTGCCATGCCTTTTGAGCCTTTGATTACTAGCGATTTTGTGGTGGATTTTTCAGAAAAACCGTCCTTTTTTTCATTATTGTTAATTAATTGGTAAGCTACTAAAGTTGCCAAATGGTTACCAAGTCCGATATTTTCGTAGAGATCATTGCTGTCTTTGAGATTGTTTTTTTCGATAAAGTTAGTAAGCGTTTTAGCCGAGATTTGAGCGCTATCGAATGGTATTTCTGCAAACGCGGTATCTAGCAATTGTTCTCCTAAGTTGATTAGTTCTAGTTGTTTTTTATTTTTAAGATACTGACGAATGCAGTGTCTGGCTTTGGTAGTAACGGCAAAACTTAGCCAGTTTGGGCTTGGTTCGGCGTTTTTGGAAGTTATAATTGAAATATTTTGTCCATTAGTTAAAGTCGTAGAAAGAGGGGCAAATTTTCTGTTGATGCGCACTGCTGTGCAGCTATTGCCAATGTCTGTGTGTACCATGTAAGCAAAGTCAATAACAGTAGCGCCCTTGATTAATTCAATAATTTTTCCTTTAGGAGTAAAAACAAACACTTTGTCTGGGTAAAGTTCCATCTTTACTCCTTCTAAGAATTCTTCGGAGTTATCTGATTGTTTTTGCAAGTCTAATAAACCAGTAATCCAGTGTTCGGTTAAAAGTTGGGCTTTATTAGCTGCATCTTCTCCGGTTTTGTATATCCAATGTGAAGCGATACCGCTATTTGCGGCATGATCCATCTCTTGAGTGCGGATTTGGATTTCAACTGGTGCGCCATATGGGCCAAACAAAACCGTGTGTAATGATTGATATCCATTAAATTTTGGGGCGGCTATATAATCTTTAAATTTTTCGTAAATGGGTTTATAGATGCTGTGAATTATTCCCAGAGCTCGGTAGCAATCATCTGTGCTTGGTACTATTACTCTAAAACCATAGATATCCATAATATTGGCAAGTGAAGCGCGATGTTCAAGCATCTTTTTGTAGATGCTATAAAGATGTTTCGTGCGGCCAGATATCTTGCTGTCTTTAATTGTGCTTTTAGCTATTGTTTGCTCCATCTCTTTTTTGAGTTGTTTAATTATTCCCTGATGTCTGCCGTAGATTTTGGCTACAGCTTTTTCAATAATTCGATAGCGTCTGGGATAAAGCGCTGCAAAAGCTAGGTCTTCTAGCTGAGCATAAAATTGATACATTCCTAGGCGGTGAGCAATGGGGGCATAGATTTCTAAGGTTTCTTTGGCAATGCGATTGCGTTTAAAAGGTGCTACTTCTAAAACGGTTCTCATATTGTGCAATCTGTCTGCGAGTTTTATAATAATGACGCGGATATCACGTGACATTGCCAAAACCATCTTGCGAAAATTTTGCGCTTGTTTTTCATCTTTATTGCCGGAAGACTCAATTTGAGTTAGCTTAGTCACTCCGTCCACAAGTTCGGCTATTGTTTGGCTAAATTGATGAGCGATCTCTTCTTTAGTTATGTTCGTATCTTCGATAATATCGTGAAGTAATGCAGCAATTATAGCTTGATAATCAAAATGCATCTCAGCTAAAATTTCAGCAACAGCTATTGGATGGTTAATATATTTTTCGCCACTGTCTCTTCTTTGATTATGATGTCCTTGCAAAGCAAGTTTATATGCCTGATAGATCTTTTTTCTTTTATCAGCGTCTAAGTACCTTAGTTTTCTGTGCAGTTTCCTGTAAGCGAGCATGGTAATCCTAAAAAGAACTAGGACTAAATTCTAATGTGATAGACGATCGATGTAAAGGTTGATGTGCTTTACTTGGGGCAATCCTTTGTTTTTAGGATAATGCCTTGGTTTTGAATTTACTTAAAGAACGTAAATTATTGGCACAAAACGATCCACAAAATATATTAGTGTGTTTATCAAGGATAACTAAAATAAAAACAGATAATGGTGCCTTGGTGAAATTGACAACAAAACTCAAAAGTTATTAAAAGCTATTATGAATAGCCCTGTTACGTAAAATTAAGGTAGGAAGTTTGGGTTCTAATGTCGTTAAGTTCCTGGCACCGAAACTTCTATGGCATCTGTTGGTGTATCAGCCAGGTAAAACATATAACTTGCTCTATTATCTCATCATCATTTACTAAGATAGCACCTGTCCACGCACTCACTGTTGGAGGGCAACAATCAGTAAAACATCGAAGAGCATCATTTGTCTCAATGCCTACCCTGACAACTACACGGTTTCCTCTGCTCGTAAAATAATCATCTCCATTCTTATGTATTGGAGGGTCATAAGCGTTTGTATGGCATAAACAAAGACCACCTACGACTAAATTAGTTTCGGCTTCAAATAAAGTACGCATATATTTATTCTCCTTATTTTAGTTAAAAAAAATTCTCCCATGGTAAGCCACGGGGAAATACAAGCTATATTCAAATAATGCCCATATTTTTCACTAAATCTTATAAAACATAACGCATTTTAAATTTCTAAAACAAGTTGATTTTAATACTATCTATAAGAATTAACAAGGCCTTTTTTGACAGCCTGTCACTAATACGTGATATGACCGATATAGTTAGTACGTTAGTTGACCGATTGA
>CAZTPH010000104.1:0-5163 GCA_964614705.1 uncultured Coxiellaceae bacterium | reverse complement strand
TTTAGTACAAACACTCCACAACCTTCTCCTCTCACATACCCGTCAGCACTAACATCAAAAGTTTTACATCGACCATCTTTAGATTGGGAATGGAGTTTACTAGATGCAATATGCCAATAAGGAGATAAAATCAAATTAACACTACCGGCAATAGCCAGAGAACAATCGCCGTTTTGCAAACTCTGACAAGCCTGCTGTACAGAAACTAAACCAGTTGAACAGGCAGTAGAAACAACCAAACTAGGTCCATGAACTCCCAACCAGTATGACAATCTTCCGGCCAAAAAACTGGATTCATTACCAATAAAATCTTCAACGGTAATATATTGAAATCCAGATATTCCTCGAGTAACAGAGCCATAATCACCCGTTGCAATACCAGCAAAAACACCCACAGTTTTATCTTTAAGATCTTGTAATGAATACCGACTATCCTCAATGGCCTCATAACTTACCGTAAGAAACAACCTATGCTGTGGGTCGGTGTAACTAGCATCTTTAGCAGTCATATTAAAAAACTGCGGATCAAAACAGTCATAATTTTCAATTAGCCCACCCCACTTGGTGGACATTTTTCCAGCGATAGTTAAATCTTGACTATAGTAGTCTTCTATTTTCCAACGAGAATCATCGATTTCACGAATACAGTCACGACCTTGGCATAATGATTCCCAAAATTGCTCTACATTAATGCCTCCAGGGAATCTACAACTCATTCCTATAATAGCGATTGGTTCTTTAATACTCCTTAAAAGCTTATCCAATTTTAATTCATTGGCCTTACTTTGTTTTAGGGTAGACTCGAGTTTATTTATTTTCTTTAGGATCTTACTATTATCTAGTTCACTCATTTTTCTTCCACAATACAGCTATCTATCTGTATAACTCATCAATCTTTTGGGTATAGTTTTAAGACGCCTCATCATCAGACAATTTATCTCCAACATCGTCGTGATAATCTATTTTTAAATTAATTTATCAAATAAAAACTTATACAAATCTTCAACCCTTGGACAAATATAAGCCGAAAATGAAGCAAGTCCAAGACCGGAAAGCTAGTAATCATGATTTTATCTCAAAACTATTATTGCAAAACAAAACCGTGTATATCTCTAATTACCAATACCACGTCATTATCTAGTTAACATGATAAGTAATACCATAAAAGCAGAATAATTATGATATTTTTACAAAAATTAGCAAGCTTTTTTGCCAAAAAACTCAAAAAATTCTGCAAATAGCAAAAAACTTTGATGTAGGTAAACTCTCTAACGTAATGCAACTAATTCTTAATTGATCAGTGAAAAAGATTATTTTGGAGCAGCATAGCAGGTCTTACTCTATCTTTGTTCAGACTAGTAATATCAAAAACAAGTTCAATACTGGTTTTTTTGTCTGGTAAAATTGGACGTACTTCGACGAATTCCAGAATACCTTTTGTATATAACGAAGATAGATCTTTAGATAGTAAACAACCTCATGTTCTCCTTTATAACACGAAGTTTTAGCAAAAGTAAGAACTTATTATAATTTTTATTGTTTCAAAAACTTAGGGCCATTAATGACATGATCATGATATCTATTTATATGTTTTACTATTATAGATATAACTATACTAATCTTAAAAAATCATCTTCTACTTTTAAATAATCAGGAAAAGGAGGAATCAAACTTAAATCATTCTCCAACAATATGAGATCACCCTTCTTTTCTTTTTCACTAAAACTCGCAAATTTGTAAGACATATACATCATTCTATTCCGATCAGTCGGGATAAATTCTGCAATTAACCTTATTCCAGCATTTTTTGCCGCTTGCCTCAAATAACTGATCAAAAAATTACCAACTCCACGTGACATAACGCGACAAGACATTAAGATCAATTTAATTATCCACTCAGATTTACTTTTTTCAATCAACGACAATCCGATTTTGCCATATGTTCCATATTTATCTTCTAAACCCAGAATTACCAACATATGTGAATTTGAAGTTCTAAAAAAATTTAGTTCATCATATGAGTAGGTATAACCAGTAGTATTCAACTGGTGGGTCCTCAGTGTAAGCTCTTCGGCCCTTTGTAAATCATATTCAGTAGCGTAATTCATGGTCAATTTCATATCCAAAGTTCGTAGAAATTCATCCTTTGAACCAGTAAAAGTTTCTTCGATATTATTACGCTTAATATCACACTGATACATTTTACGTCTAATCTTTGAATCATCAGTAATAAACCTAGGAATAAATATTGGTAAATCTAATATCTTAGAAATATCCTGGGCATTAATTGTAATGACTTTAGGCTGTGAAAATCTCACCTCATCCAATTCGAAATCCTGATCATCAATAAAAGCAAAAGTATTAACGTTTATATTAAGCCTTTTGGCTATTTCTACTATGGAACTCGATTTTGGCTCCCAATTAATTTGGGGATAAAGAAAATATTCTTCTAAACCAAATAATTTTAGTTTCCCCATCGCGTCATCATAATTATTTTTGCTGGCTATAGATTGTAAAATCCCACGTTGGTCTAATGTTTTTATTACTTCAACTGCCTTGGGATTAAGGCTTACAGATGGATCTTCTAATAAAACTCCATTCCACAAAGTATTGTCCAAATCCCAAACAACACATTTTATTTGCTTTTCTTCTGCAGATTTTGACATATAATCCTCATATTCATATTATTCTTCTTTTTTTCTTGAGCTAAACAAAAATCGTTGATAGGCATATTGAGAAATAATTAACTGCTGAATTTGCGAACTACCTTCAATAATTTCAGTAACTTTTGCGTCACGTAAATATCTTTGAACTGGAAATTCATCGCAGCAACCATTAGCCCCATGGATTTGAACCGCATCATTAGCAGCCTTTACTGCCATTTTTGAAGCAAAATATTTGGCAATCGAAGTTTCCATAATTAAATCAGGTTCATTGATACTTTTTAAATACGCAGCTTGTAAACAAAGAGCTCGAGCTGCTCTTACCTCTGTAGCCATATCTGCTATCATTTGTGATATTAGCTGATGCTTTCTCAATGCCACACCGAACTGCATTCTTGTACTGGCATATTCTAAAGACGCATCCAAGCAAGCCTGACCAAGACCAACACAACCCCAGGCAACACAATATCTACCATAATCTAAAGCAGTATTAGCCACATATGAAAAACCAAAGCCAATCTTGCCTACAATATCTTCTTCGCTAACTTCACAATTATTTAATTCAAGTTCAGCCAACATTGCTGAACGAAAACCATACATATTTTTTATCGGCTTGACAGTTAAACCCGGATTAGATCTTTCAAGTAAAAAAGCTGTGGGACCACCGTTACATTTAGCAAAAACTAAATATAAATTCGCTATTAAACCACATGAGATCCACTTTTTTTTACCATTCAAAATAAATTTTCCATTGCTTTTTGGTTCAGCTATAGTTTCAACACTTTTCGGGTCACTACCAACGTTAGGCTCAGACAGAGCAAATGATGCCAAAATCTGACCATTCGCCAATTTAGTTAGCCAATTTTTCTTTTGTGTTTCGGTTCCCCATCTAGCGATAGACTGACACACCATACCATGAACTGTTAATAGACTAATCAGCGAAATACTTCCTTTTCCAAGTTCCTCACATAAGAGGCCAAAAGTATATATATCCATACCTTGACCACCATATTCCTTTTGGACCGTAGCTCCTAAAAAATTGGACTTGACTAATTTATCGATAGCCTCGCCAGGAAGATTTTCAGTTCTATCCCACTCATCAGCAAATGGAGTTATATTATCTTTAACAAACGATCTAAATTTAGCCTGCATATTTTTTTGTTCATCTGTAAATCCAAAGCTCATATTAACCTCCCGATCAATCAGTTAATTTATTTAGCACTTTTTGCAGCAGCCATTTTAGTTAAGACAAATTCAGAAATTAAATTTAAAGTTCTAAAGTTTTTTAAGTCTAGATCTTCATTTTCAATTTTAAACTGAAATTCTTTTTCTAAAAATAATACTAACTGCATAGAAAAAAGAGAGTTCACTAGGCCAGAAGAAAATATATCTTCATCTGATTCAAGATCTCTATCTCCAATGTATCGTTGCAGAAAAGTTTTAGTTTTATTGATAATCTCTATAGCTTGCATATTACTCCTCTATCTTATAATTATAAAAACCTTGCCCACTCTTTCTACCAAGTAACCCAGCATTTACCATCTTTTTTAATAAAGGACACGGCCGATACTTGCTATCGTTAAAACTCTCATAGAGAACTTCAACTGAGTATAGGATAGTATCCAATCCAATCATATCAGCAGTTTCCAATGGTCCCATTTTATGTTCAAAACATCCTTTGAAAATTTTATCCACATCTTTTGCACTCGCAACTCCATCTTGCACAAGATATGCTGCCTCATTAACAGTTAACATTAGAACCCGATTAGAAACAAAACCTGGCCAATCATTAACTACCACAGATTCTTTACCGATTTTAGTTAGCAATTGTTTGGTTATTTCTAAAGTTTCATCCGAAGTATGATATGCTTTAATCACTTCGACAACCCGCTTTAACGGAACTGGATTCATAAAATGGATACCAATGACCTGCTGTTGGCGCTCTGTAAACGCAGCTATGCTAGTGATAGAGATTGCCGAAGTATTAACTGCAAAAATGCAATGCGATGGACATATCTTATCGATACTTTTATAGACCTCTTCCTTCACCTTGATTTTTTCAATCACATTCTCGATAACGTAATCTACATTGCGCAGTTCTTCATTATCGGTAGTAAAGGTTATGTTAGCCAATACCAAATCTGGGTTAGCAACTCGAACCTTGGGATTGATTAGACCATGAAAGCGCATATCCTGAAGCATATCTTTTTTGGTTTGTTCTAACACCTTTTCCGCAATATCTAATAAAATAACTTTATAACCAGCCATAGATAGATTTTGTGCAACTCCTCGCCCCATAACTCCAGCACCAATTACACCAACTCTTTCAATTTTCATTTCCTCACCCTTTTGTTATCATTATCAACTAAAATTACAAACTATATATTACACCACTAAACTCATCGTTGACAAAAAACATTTCACCTGACCAATTATACACAAAAAACAAATAATCTTAAATATATTGTACCATAAAAAATAATTTTAAT
Source organism: uncultured Coxiellaceae bacterium (assembly GCA_964614705.1). Lineage (GTDB taxonomy): Bacteria > Pseudomonadota > Gammaproteobacteria > UBA9339 > UBA9339 > CAZTPH01. The sequence continues at coordinate 11 of CAZTPH010000104.1, read as the reverse complement.
ACTATATCTAT
>CAZTPH010000103.1:3896-5180 GCA_964614705.1 uncultured Coxiellaceae bacterium | reverse complement strand
TGCTGTTTTAGATCAAGCATATCGATGGATCTGTAAATCAAGAAAGAATGCTGGGCACAATAATAGTGTTTGGGACTTGCGCTTTAATTGGCAAGAAGTTAAACCAAAGTTAATAAAAGAACTTCGGAATAACTCCTATCATTTATCTCCTCTGTGCCGCTATTCAATAGAAGACCAAGTCCTTGACTGCTGGGATGCACGTGATGCGGTGGTGCTTAAAGCAATTGCGATTGTATTGTCCAAGATTTTGGTTGTTGAAATACCATCTTGCTGCACCCATATAAAGGGGCACGGAGGCAGCAAAAAAACCGTAGTAGAGGTGCAAAATAAGTTAAATAATTATAAATTTGTATACAAATCTGATGTCCAATCTTATTACAAAAGCATAGACCACAAGATCCTATTAAAACAGCTTAAAGAAAAGATTTCGGACAAAGTTGTATTGCGAATAATCAGCGAATATTGTAATAGGTTGGTGTGGGTCGATGGTGAGTATGATTTGATTAACAAAGGCATTGCATTAGGTTGTCCGCTATCTCCACTTTTTGGAGCTTGGTTTTTAAGAGAAATGGATATAGCTTTGGCCAATCAAAATGTTTATTACGTGAGATTTATGGATGATTGGTTGGTGTTAGCGAAGACTAGAAATCACTTAAGAAAAGCAATAAAAACCGCCGAAAGAATATTATCGCGCTTAAAATTAAACAAACATCCGGATAAAACGTTTATTGGATGGATAAAGAAAGGATTTGATTTCTTGGGTTACCATCTAACTTTGATGGGAATCCAAGTCAGTGGTAAAACCAAAAAACGTTGTATTGCCAAGATAGTTCAGCTTTATGAGCAAGGGGCGGATTTACTCCGCATCGAAAAGTATTGGCATAATTGGGTTAGGTGGGCAAAAAGCGGGATACCGTACCAGATCAACAAAAATACATTAGAAAATCATATAGATAAAGTCGCTATACCCGACCGGAACAATTTCTCCAAAAATATACAAAAATATATTGACTTCTATTGTGCTTGTTGACTATTATGTCTACGGTCAACTGTTGATCATGCTCAACCACAGGATAATACAAACAATAGACTCGAGTTACACAAGGATAAAACAAGAATGAGTAGTATCTTTTATGCAATGCAAACCAAAATGGAAGGTACAGCATAGATATATCCTGCATTGCATAAAAGATAATATTGAACTAAACGCTCAGCTGAACCAGTGTTCTATGGGGTTTGCTTTTGGAAGCTTGGGATAATCATGAATATTTTTTTGTAATAGTA
>CAZTPH010000103.1:2429-3886 GCA_964614705.1 uncultured Coxiellaceae bacterium | reverse complement strand
ATGGCTGATAAAAACATCGGCATTTCATCTGTCCATTCGGTGTTTTGATAAATCCAGGTAATATTTTTTGATGCAATAGTGACCAATATTTTATTAATTTTTGGATAGTAGACGATAAGCATCCTTCCGGTTGTTTCAGAATTTTTTTCAACACCAAAGCATGTTTTTAATTTAACTATATCTATCATCAGGACGTATCCGGGTTTATTTTGACTAATTTATTTGGCATCGATTGTGTCTTATAAAAATGTCCTTTTTTGCATTTTGGGCAAAGAGTAATATCGTTGCCAGTCAACTCGAGCATTAGTGTGCGTACATCTTTTTTATGGTTTTCTTCAGCTGGTTCATAAGAGAGTAACTTTCTGATCTTAGCGATATTTTTATTTTTACAAGCATTAGCTAAGAAACCAAAAAAGCGGATCCGCATAAATCCTTCTGGAACAATGTGGCTCAAAAACCTGCGAATGAACTCTTCTGGTTTTAATTCCATAATTTTTACCCTGTTACCATCAGAATAATCTCTCCATTTAAATCTTACTGATTTGTCGTTACAGCTCAAGATTCTGCAGTTAGAAATCGCAATTTTATTTACATATCGACCCAAATAGTCCAATAGTTTTTTGGGCCCGGCAAATGGTTCTTTGGCATAAACCACCCACGATTTCTCTATCAGGGTATCTAGCAATGCATTAAAGTTTTCGCTAGTATTTAAATCGGTTTTTGGATTTGGATCATTGGGTATTTTAAGTTGATTTTTCTTGTGAAGAGTTCTCAAACCAGAAATAAAAATCCCTCTAAATATTCGCGACATCGCTTTGACCGGAAATAAATAATTGCTTTTTGATAGTTGCCATCTTTCTCCATCAACCAGCGCCCCTCCTGGAACTATACAGTGAATGTGATTATGTGACAGTAAATTTTGGCTCCAAGTATGTAAAATCGCAAGCACTCCCATTAAGCCGTTTAATCTTTTTGGATCTTGACCCAATGTTTTTATAGTTTCCCAAACCGCCTGCATTAGGCAGGAATACAGCTCTTTTTTGTTATACAATACCAGAGTATTTAGCTCGTGTGGCAATGTAAAAACTACATGGAAGTATGAAACTGGCAATAGCTCCTTTTGCCTATCCTCAAGCCATTTTAAGGTTTTCAATGATTGGCATTTTGGACAGTGTCGATTACGGCAAGAGTTATACGATATACAAATGTTATCGCAATTATCACATTGCTCTACATGCCCGCCCAATACCGATGTTCTGCAATTGCATATGGCATTAATTATTTTATGTTGCTCAGGCGTTAGCGTATTGTTTTGGCAATAAGATTCTCTATGCATGCGCAACACGTCAGCAAGCTCAGGACACTTGTCCTGGTCATCTTTTTGGTTACGCATCTTCAGATACTCAATTGCTCAATTGGTGATTTTACGTTTTTATCTTTGCATGGTGAGAAAGTTA
>CAZTPH010000103.1:0-2419 GCA_964614705.1 uncultured Coxiellaceae bacterium | reverse complement strand
TGAGTGAATACTAGCGTGCCCTAAAAGCTGTTTAATAATAAATAGGTCGGTTCCAGATTCCAGAGAATGTGTAGCAAATGCATGACGCAGCATATGTGTACCCCCAGTCTTTTTTACTCCGGCTAATTCTTTTGCTTTTTGGTAGATATTGTAGGCATAACTAGTCGTAATATGACTTGAACCCCTTCCCGGAAAGACATAGTCGTTAAATTTACAAGATTTCCAATAAACCCGCAGATAATTAAGGACAACCGGCGATAACATAGCAAAGCGATCTTTGCCATTTTTGCCGCAGCGAATATGCAACGTCATCCGTTTACTATCGATATCTGCAACTCTTAAATTAACAGCTTCTGAAACACGAAGTCCTGCGCCATAAAGAATAATTAGTAATAATTTATGTTTAATATTTCCAGCGGCTTTTATAATACTTTGAACTTCGTCGATACTTAGAATGGATGGTAATTTGTATATTACTTTAGTTGTTGGCAACTCTAGCCTCATGAGCGGTCGCCTTAATGTGGTGCAATAAAAAAATCTTAGGGCATGAACGATGACGTTATAACTGTTTGAAGATAAACTCTTTTTTTTAGAGCCAAGAGGTAATTTTTTACCTCGTCAATTGAAAGTTTGGCTGGCGATTTTTTGTAATGATCTTGTAATTTTGCTACTGATTCGATGTAGCGCTGTTGAGTTGATTCTGCAAGACCAATTAAAATCATTTCGGACTTCATTTTTTCGCGTAAAGTTGCCATAATACAGATCTCCTGTCGTAGTTGATAAAAGTGTCAACCAAGAACAGGAGCGGTTGGGCTCCTGTTCTTTAGTTGACGTCGAAATCATATTATCTAACAGGTCCAACCGTTTTTCTTCAAAAATAAACTTTAAGATAAGAAATACAGGTTGGATTTGGGTGTGATACAGGTTTGGATTGTACGGGATCGGTTTGATTTGGAGAGCTAGTGTGTGGCAGTTACGCGTCAGCGTTTAGTTCAATGAGACCTACAATATACTCCCGGTTACTCACGCACACCAGGCTCCTGGCAATCTCCCTAATCTTCTCCACACCTACCAACATAACTAGCGCTTCTGCATCCCAAGATAGCTTAACACTTCTCTACGTAAAAACATCAATCCTTACACCTCAATTCACATTCGATAACATCTGCGCACACATAATTGACACAGAAAACACAAGGGAACTCAATAACTGCCTCCTTACCGGCAGCCCAACAAACTGCTATCGGGTATTACCCAACTCAATGACCATACATGCCGTATGCAGGCTAGCCGAACAGACCGACAGACTAACCGACGCGATCTCCAATCTTAAGAATGGGCTATCCGCCACTGAATCTAGACTTAACCAAACCATAGACTCCTTAGACACGACTACAACAATGCAAACCAACCATGCCACCCATTTGTCAGACCTGGAAAACAATATATTCCAGGAAATTAAAAAGATCCCCGACTTAACACAATTAGCAGACTATATAAATGCACAAGTTGCCGCGCAGATAGATAGTCTAAAAATCGAGATGAAGCGGGATCTGATACGCTCCTTGCGCTTGCAGATAATCCAAGACGGTAAAGATGCCGCAGCGAAGAGTGATAATCCTAAAGCCACAACAAAAGATGAGCTATAGATCACACGAGATATAGGCGTACCTGTAATCACGGTTTTAAATCTATTGCTCTACGATGAAGGTATAATGGATCCCGCGACCATTCGTAGTTTACCCTTCATCATCGCGGGACGACGAGTGTAGAGTGGATCCCGCGGTCGCTAAAAAACGCGCCGCATGAGGACACAATCAACTTTTTACTGCAGCTTCGACCACTTATCTATATACATAACCATAGGAGAACCACGAATTATTCCGCCTGGAAAGATTGGTTACTTTTTATGGAAATAATAATACCCCTTTATAACCCTTTACCAGCTTGTTTTCCGCGATAGCCACATATTTGTGGAAAAAGATAAGGCTTCGACAGCGGGATCTATAACGCGTCTCATAGCGCTCCGACCACCTGCCGCAGATACGACGTCCAGAATGCGGGTTCAGAAAAACGCTCCTCTCGGCTACACATAGTCGGTTAACCCGCCGCTTCGACCGTCAATCAGTATACATAACCGTTAGGATTACCACGTATTATGCCGCCTAGAAGGTTTGGTTACTTGTGTATGCTAATAATTATACCCATTTATAACCCTTTACCAACTTGTATTCCGCGATAGCCACATATTTGTGTATAAAGATATCGCTTTGACCGCGGAAACCTATGTCAAGAACGTATCTTCGCCGCGAATGGGGTATAATAACTATAGCCCAGGGTTTGCCTCGAATGGGGCATAATAACTATAGCCCAGGGTTTTAACCCTGGGTTTTGATGCAAAAGAAAATTGCAGCCCTGA
>CAZTPH010000102.1:0-5228 GCA_964614705.1 uncultured Coxiellaceae bacterium | reverse complement strand
GTAGTTATAATCTTCCAGCTTTCATCCTGGTAATTAAGAGGGGGAGATAGGAGCAGGTTTTCTAGACTTTGACGTAGATGTTCTTGGGCGGAAAACTTTGTTAGTAACTCTTCCATTCGTTGTTTTAATAGCTTACTACGTTGTTGTTTATCTTTGGTATCTTTGGGATTGACAGCAGGGAAGCCATGGGTTTTGGTTATCTTTCTTCGCCAAGTGAATTCTTTGGTTAGCAGCAAAGAGCCTAAATTTTTTAAGGTGGAAACATTGATGGTAGTTAGCGTTTTAAATGCAGTAAATTCAGCAAAAAAAATCGGTGTTGTTTTATGGATATCTTGTGCTTCTTGTAAGATTATCGATATCTCTTGATGTAGATCTTTAGGAAAAAGTTTAATAACGCGCTCGATATTTTCTTGGGTGATTATTTCAAGTTCAAGCTCCATCTTTTTGCGCTGATCTTGTGTGTTTTTTAAAACCATAATGTGAGGTAGCCACTGTTCTCGTGATTTGAGCATCGTTATTAATAATTTAATTGCGCGTTCCCAATCGTTATTTAGATATAATAATAATGTTTCAATATATTGGCTGTAATCCTGATCTGATATGCTTTTTAGGGTGTCTTCAGCTGCTTTACGATAGTATATTTCTGCTATTTGGTTTTGAATTATTTGGGCGTTTTGATTTTGATCTGTTGCAAGGGGTGATTGAGCAATTAGGTAGTGGCAAAAAGCGTCGATCGTTTGAATACGCAATCGATGGTGATTTTCTAACAGATGCCATTCTTTAATCTGATTCTGTTTTAAAACCTCTTGAGCTAATTGACTTTCTGCTGTTTTGAGCGCTGTGATAATTCTTGATCTCATTTCACTCGCTGCTTTTTTAGTAAAAGTTATGGCCAGGATCTCTTCTGGGTTTTTGGCATTTTTTAGTAGATTAAGGTATCTGGTTACCAGGAGAGTGGTTTTGCCAGAACCAGCCGGAGCTTGGACAATAAAAGATTTGTTTGGGTCAAGCGCTAAAGAGCGTACATCTTGGTCGTTAATCATAACGATATTTTACTTTGATCTAGGAATAGATAGCAACTGTCTTTTTAGGATTTAGTTAAAATCCTCTAAAGTCATGTAATAGTCGCTATATTTATTCCCTGGTTTTAGTAGACCAAGCGTTTCTAAGATGGTTTGATTAAAAACGATTGATCTGTTAACCCCAAGTAGAGTTGCTGTCTTTTCAGTTGCTGCCAGGCCAATAATTCCACTGATATTGCCAGATAAACGTAAAGTTCCATAGGTATAGACAAAGCCGTTAATTTGAGCATTATTACTTAGGCGTACATTGGGTTCTGATACGATAATTATCGGATTGGTTGTGCTTCCAAGTTGATAACTACTTTGGGTATAGTTGCTGCCACAAGAGGAAGCTAACCAAATACGGTTGTGGCCGTTGTTTACCGCATTTCTAACGGTAGTTTGGGTGCAGTTACTTGCAATTACATAATACTCATTTTTAATTTCCGACCTGGTTTTATCAAAAAAGATATTCCATATTTCGGACGTAGTGTTTACTAATGAATCATATTCAGAAATATCTGCTCTGTAGGGTCTTGTTCTATTGGAGGCTAGTATATAGCTAGGCGCTATTCTGGTGTTTGCAGCCGAGCCGGATATGGCAACGGAACTTCCGCTTACAATGGTGCATTTTGAGAACTGTTCGTCAGTATAGCCAAGAATCACTGGGTTCCATACTGAGGAGTCGCCGGATAATGTTACGGATGATCTTGCGACTAATGTTGGTATTACTCCTTCAGGAAAATTGCCGATAGTACTTTTTCCACTTTTTTTCCATAAGATATTTTTAATTACCCTTATTCCTTCAGGTTGGCTTTTATTCGGCACATAGGCCGTAGAAGTTAAGGTACAGAGATTTTGTTTTACCGATGCGCTAGAGTTATGGGTGGCTTTATTTGTGCCTAGAATGCCTCGTTTGGCATTTTGTAGTAGCGTACCAGTAACACCAGAATACCAAATGGTTTCATTATCAATTACTATTATTCCGCTTGCATCTAAGCTGGATGGATTGCTGACAGGTATTATTGTTGCATCAGCGGTGATATTGCCAGATAAAATGGTCGAAGAACTTTTTGGTGTTCCGAGTAGATCATATCGGCCAGTACAGTCTGTAGATTGAGATGGCGGATAGCATTGATTAGAAAAATTGATATCTTCACATTTTTTACTGGAGTTGGTTAGTAAATCTCTTTTTGCTAACTCTAGAGCAGATTGGGCGATATATAGTGCTTGATTAGCTTGCAGAATATTGGTGGTAGATCTGGTAGATGAAGTATAGATATCTACTAGGACTTTGCTTACTAAGCCAACGATAACAATCGCCACCAGGGCGACAATCAATAGGTAACCTTTTTGTTTTTTAATCATTTTAAATTCCACAAATAGATAGTGGTAGCAGTTTGAAAGTTAGTATTTTTATAATCTATATTTAAAGTTACAACCAGATAACGAATTTGCTCTATAGTAGTTGTAATCGCCGCATTACTATTGTAATAGGTGAAATTGATAGCATTAATACCATCGGCTAAAACCTGATTATTACGTAATAATTGATCATTGGTTACTTGATAATCTATATCGCTGCCATCTAAATCTTTAATCCTAAATCGGGAGCTGGTGGCGTATAAGATATCGTTAGAGCTGGTTATAGCTTTTAAATCTCTAGTCATGCGCTCTATGGCAAGAGCGCTTTGCCAGTTAGCGCCGGTAATATTTTTAGTGGTAAAGTAGGAGTCAAATGCTTGGACAATGACGCCAGATCCTGCAGAAGCCAAAATTCCGAGTAAAACTATCACAATGACTATTTCAACCAGAGTGTAACCATTTTGTTTAGCTAATGTTTTCATTTCAATATTTCGCCACGACAGTTGATAGTTTGGCGCTAACTGCCGGCAAATCTAAATTTGGGGCTTTGGCAACAGTCACGGTTACTTTTTTATAGTTTTGATTGTCACCGTTAATTATCTCTTGCTCAACCAAAGTTGCAACAGTATAACCGGCAGGAGCTGTACACATTGGCGGTATTGATGGTGAAGCAAGATTTAAATAGTTACTATTAAAACCATTGATAAATTTCTCACCAATGTAAAAATCTAGACATTTGGTGGCGGTATGATTGGCAATGTTTTGCATGCTAACAAAAGATGAGCTGCGTAGCAGAGAAGAATATGATAACGCAATTAATGAGGCGATTATTCCTAGGACGGCGAGAAAAACTGATAGCTCTATGATGGTAAATCCGCGCTTATTTTTCATGGTATTATTCTTCCTGTTTCTGGGTAGATGGTTACATTACTGGTGTCGCCATCAGCAGTTAATTGGAATATGGTAGCAGTAATTAGTGGGTTTGAGTTAGCATCATATGGTCTACCTTTAGAGTCAAAAATAATTTTATTGGTTGGAAGACTGCTAAATGTTATATCCTCTTCTAGTTCTATCGGATTGCTGCGATTTGGAATAATTACATCTACCCCTGATCCATTTTGAAATTTATATTGATTACTAGAGATAATGGTTAGGCGAAATCTTTGGTGCTGAGTTATTGATAAATTTTGAGCATAGCGCAGGTCGCTAGCAAATAGGCTGGTTTGAGCATCTAATCCTACGGAGGTATCCGACCAAATTATAGAGAAAAATATGCCTAATACGCCCAATAACAGGATAACTATAATTAGTTCTACTAGTGAAAATCCTCGAGTTTTAAGCCGCATATCCATATTTTTATTGCTATCAATAAATGTGCTGCTGATGATAGCATGTTTTGGATGGAAGGGAAACATCATGCTTTATCATTTAGCAATTCTCATTTTGAATGCTAATTGTGATACAGAAAGCCAAACATAAGGTGTTTTGGTTTTGGGGCGTCGCGAACCATGGATGGTAAAGAGCGCGAAGACAGGGAGTCTGTCCCCAAAACCAAAACACCTTATGTTTGGCTTGTCATAATTAGAATTGCTGTTTATCATTACTAATTAATTGATTCTAAATTTAAATGAGTTGATATGTCTTTATGGGTAACAAGAGGCGCACTGATAATGCAACCTCTAGTCTGGCGCTCCGGAGAGGATTTGAACCTCCGACCTGTCCCTTAGGAGGGGACTGCGCTATCCAGCTGTGCCACCGGAGCGTGATTTAACCTAAAAAAATATAGATTCAATATATTAATCGTTCGCAGCAGCTTGCAACTACTGTTTTCAGGTTTAATATTGCCAAAATTAAATCGAAAGCTCAAGCTTTGGAAGTTGTGCTAGCGAATTTTATATTTTGAGGTATAATGCAAAAGTTTTCATAACTCGGAGAGAAGGGAATGATTATTGGGTTAACAGATAGTTTTATTGAATTGGTTAGTGCAGGGTGTGTAAGTTGTGTTTGTAAAAGAGGAACTTTTGTTGAACTTTCTGATGAACCTTTTGTAAGAAAACTATCTGATGACAACATTCTTGCGTGTAGAATAATGTGTTGTGTGGTTTGGATATCGAAATATTGGAGTTGGACGTGTGAAAATAGGGATTATCAGCCTTGCCACTCTGATTCAAAGTTTTGGGTTTAAATGGAAACTTTATAGATTAGTGATTTGGTTAGCGCCATAGGCAGTCCGACAATGCTGTCTTTCGTTCCTCTGATCTTTAAAATATGTTGTTTAATGATCGGCGTGTCGATTGTGAACCCGCCTGCACAATGTAAGGTAGTTTCATGGCTAACTATCTTTTTGATCTCATGCGAGCTAAATGGCGAAAACCAGATGGTTGCGGTTGAAGTGCCGGATAGTTGTTTTTTCAACTTGGTGTTGGTTACAGTGATCGCTGTAATGGTTTTAGCCGGATATTTGCTGTATAACCTAAGAAACGATCCAGCTTCTTTTTTGTTTTGAGGTTTTTCTAAGATTTTTTGGTTGCATAATACTATTTGGTCAGCGGTAATTAGTAGGACAGAGGATTTTATTTTAGGTAGCAGTTTCTGTGCTTTGGCGATGGAAAGGGCTTTCACTAATTTTTTAGGGTCCAGGTGGCGGATAGATTTTTCGTCGATATTTGGATCCATTACGGTAAATTTATAGCCAAGATTCTTAAGGATTTGTTTTCTGCCGGGGGATTTTGAGCCTAAAATTATTTTCATAGTTAATTTGGTGGAGCCGAGGAGGATCGAACTCCCGACCTCCGCATTGCG
>CAZTPH010000101.1:0-5230 GCA_964614705.1 uncultured Coxiellaceae bacterium | reverse complement strand
AGCCAAACATAGAATGGATCGTCACGCCACCCGCATTGATGGCGGCAATTCCTGGCGTAGAGCATACCTATGGAATGGCAACAGATGATAGCGCAATGGTTACTGTACGCTTTAAAGTCAATGAAGATGAAGAAGACAGTATTGTTAAAGTTTACAAGCAGATTAATAGTAATATGTTGGATATGCCCGCTGGTACTCAGATGCCACTAATTCAAGCTCTTAGTCTATATGATGTACCGATTGTGACAGTTACTTTGAGTTCTCCAAAATATAACTCAGTTCAACTGCGAGCGATTGCCTCGCAGCTATTAGAAGATTTACGTAGTTTACCGCAAGTGGGAAAGAGTTGGATTGCTGGTAGCTCAAAGACTGCACTTCGAGTTTGGCTCGACCCAAAAAAATTGGCTGCTTATTATATCCCGCTGCAAAATATTAAACAGGCATTACTAGGTAATAACGTTGCAATGCGCGCGGGGAAATTAGATTCTAAGATGTTAGAAACCCCATTAAGAGTAGATGCTACTCTTATTAAACCTGCAGATGTTGGTAACGTTGTTATTGGAATTTATAATGCAGCTCCTGTGTATTTACGTGATGTAGCAAAGATTGAGATTGCTTCCGAAGATGATGCAATCAAATCTTATATCGCTTTTGGATCACCTGAACTTAAAAATCACGACGCTAAACCAAGTCCTGCGGTTACTATCGCTCTTGCTCGCCAAAAGGGAAGCAATGGAGTAGAGGTTGCTAAATCAATCTTAGAGAGAGTTAAGATTATCCAAAAACAGGATTTTTTGTCAGATGTTAAGGTGACTGTTACTCGCGATTATGGCTCAGATGCTAATGATGCAGTAAATACTTTGGTAGATCATTTAGGGATCGCCATTTTTTCAGTAGTGCTAATTTTATTAATGTTTTTGGGTTGGCGGGAAGCTTCAATTGTAGCTATATCTATTCCGATTATTTTATTTTTAGTGCTAGGTGTTGGTTGGATCGCTGGGCAAACTATTAATCGGATTACCTTGTTTGCCTTAATTTTATCATTGGGTTTATTGGTGGACGATAGTATTGTAGTGATTGAAAATATTCATCGACATATCCGCCATACTATCTGGGATAATTTTAATCAGCTGGTGGTCAAAGCCTCTGATGAAATAGGTAGACCAACCATTATCGCTACTTTTACCGTGATGCTAGCTTTATTACCGATGGGATTTGTTTCAGGGATGATGGGGCCATTTATGGCGCCGATCCCTTTTAATACTTTGTTTGCCATGTTTATTTCGCTCATTATTGCTTATACCATTGTGCCTTATTTAGCACGTGCTTGGCTTGAGAAAAAAGCGCATAACTCTGTACATCAAGATCATAATCCTTCTTTATTGCAGCGCTCTTATACTGCTTCATTTTCTCCGTTACTTAAATCACAGCGTAAAAGACATATTTTTTATATTACAATAGTCGTTGCTTTAGGTTTAGCTATGTTGCAACCATTATGGCAATTTATTAGACCAAGTGGTGTTAATGGGCCATTAAGTGCTTTTGGGGTTGAACTTAAGATGTTGCCAGATGATAATGTCAATACTTTCTTAATTGAAATTGATGCTAAAACAGGAAGTACTATCAATACCACACAAACCATTGCCGATGAGGTCAATCATCTTTTAGCACAAAATAATTACATAACAGACTACCAGACATTTTTAGGGGAGGCTGCGCCGGAAGATTTTGGAGCGATGGTGCGTGGCGATGCGATGCATCAAGGAGAAAATTATGCTCAAATTAGAGTAAGTTTAGTAGATAAACATCAGCGCTCAATCGGTTCGCATCAGATTGTGCAGGAGCTTTATCCTAGTTTAGTCAAGATTAAACAAAAATACCCTGGATTACGTCTTAAGCTATTTGAAACCCCTCCTGGTCCACCAGTTCGCTCGCAGATGGAAGGCGCCTTATATGGCCCTGATTATTCTAAGTTGCAAAATTTGGCTGAATATGTGACGGCCAATATCTATCCAAAAATTTATGGCATGATTAATATTGATAATTCAGTGTTCCAAGATCTAATGGAATATCAGATTTTAATTGATAGAAATAAAGCGATATTTGCCGGCTTATTCCCGGCAATTTTAGCTGGTGATATTAACGGATATTTTGCTGGGCTTACTCTTGGTAGCATGCATATTCCGGGAAGTCGAGAACCTGAAAATATTATCGTGAGATTTTCGAAAGAAGCGCGTCAAGATAGCTCGATTTTAACTAATCTTTATTTTTTAAATCGTCAAAATCAACCTATACCGTTAAGTAATGTGGCTTCTTTACAATATCAATTACAAGCTAAGCCCATTTTTACCCGTGATCAATATCCAGTAGTTTATGTTGGAGGGGAGATGTTGCACTCCTGCCCAGTTTATGGAGTGATTTCCGCTATGCAGCAGCTAAAAAACATTTCAGCTAATACTGGAGTTAAACTAGATGTTAATGGTTTAAAGTTTGCCGAAGATCTTCCTGATAGTGGTAAATATCAGATTTCATGGCTAGGCGAAATGCGTTTAACTATGGATGTATTTCGAGATCTGGGAGTAGCGTTTATTGTGGCGTTAGTGCTTATTTATTTACTACTAACTGGTTTTTATCGTTCATTTAGTATGCCTTTAATTATTATGGGTGCTATTCCTTTGACTATTATTGGAGTTTTTCCTGGTCATTGGTTAATGAATCAACCATTTACAGCCACATCGATGATTGGAGTAATTGCTCTAGCTGGCATAGTAGTACGCAATTCATTATTGCTGATAGATTTTATTTTGGAACATAGGAAACAAGGCGAAGTACTTGAGTCGGCAGTATTAAATGCCGCAGTAGTTAGATTGTCTCCAATTTTATTAACTGCACTAGCTATAATTTTGGGCTCTGCCATTATGATTACCGATCCGGTATTTGGTGGGCTTGCAATTTCGTTGATATTCGGTTCCTTTACTTCGACTGCATTAACCCTGTATCTGATACCATTAGTTTATTATGGGTGGGTGAGAGAAAGATAGTTTGCCGGATTAAAAATTATTATAACTCCGGCCCCATATTAAATTGGATCATACCAGGAGAACCAGGTTTACTGATGGCTTTTGCATAGGTAAGCTCTAAAGCACCAATGGGGGTACGCCAAACTATTCCTATTCCAACGCTATGCGCCGGTTTATCTAAGATATCGTTGCCAACATTACCAGCATCAAAAAAACCTTCAATATACCAATCTCCATAGATCTTTTGTCTTAAGGTAGCACTACCAACTATTAAATTAGTTCCAGGCCCAATAGTGTTATAACCGAACCCTCTAATACTTTGCGTGCCACCAGTGTATAACTGCAAGGATAATGGTAGTTTATTGACGTCACAAATGGCAGTATACCCCAAGATCGAATTCAAAATCACTTGGGTTTTAGATGATAAAGGATAAATGCTCTTGGCTTTTAACTGAGCTTGTATGAAGTTACTGGTAGAAAACAGATATTTAGTAGCGCCAATAAGTTTTAAGTTTATTGCATATCCTTTGTTAGGGCGAATTAGATCATCTTTTTGGTTGTATGACCAGCTAATAGTCGACAATAACAAATTAGAAGTTTCATATGGTTGGCCAGTTAATTGATAATGTTCATGTTGTAAATTTAACTTAATAATTTGTTGCCAAGATTTAATTGAGGTTGTATATGTTGCTCCTAATTGAACAGCAAGACTTTTGCCTTTGTCTAGATCTAATTTTTCACCGGCGACACTGAATTTATAACTGTCAGTAGGTGGATAGTTGCCAGGGATTAAATAATTGAGCTCAAGGTTTTTTTGGATTTCTGAGGCTTGAATTGAGCTACTGAAACTATGTGCGGTATTTGTTAAGTAACGAAGATTGAGTTCTGCAGATCCTCGTACTCCGGTATCAGTTCCATAACCAGCTCCCAGAGCATACTGCTTAGATTTTTTGGGAGTTACTATAATTTCTACAGGAATTTTGTCCAGTTGATTATTTATTGCATCTGAATTGATTTCAATTTTTTGAAAAAATGAGCTGTTACTAAGAGCTTTTTGCAGTTTATGGAGTTTTTTATTTGAATAATATTCTCCTGATTGAAACGGTAAAAACCTAGCTAAGAATTTTTTACTAAAAAAATTAGTAGTAAAGATAATCTTGCCAAAATAAGAGCGCTCTTTAGTGTCTAAATGGAGAATTATGGTCGCGGTATTATTTTTTAAGCTTATTTGCACCTCTTTTTTGTTTAATAAAGCTCTTGGATAGCCGTAGCGATCAGCAGTGTCTAACAAAAACCCTTTGGCATGATTGTAGTTGTCTATCGTAAATATTTCTCCTGTTTTTAGAGGGAACTTTTTTAAGCGAGAAGAGTTTTTTAGCTCTTGAGCTCCAGATCCAGAAATTTGCAAATCGATCTTAGCTATTTTTAATGGTGGTCCTAGGTTAACCATAAAGGATAATTCATATCCTCTGTTATTCTTTAGTGTTTTGATTGTTTGAGGGGTAGTTTGGGCATGAAAGTAGCCGTAAAATTTTAGTGTTTTGGGGATGTCTTCTAACGATTCCCGGTAAAAATTTTGGATATTTTCAAGGTTTACTTTTTCAAGAGTACCAGCTTTTAGTTTTAGCTTAGTGTCGACATTTTTTAGCAGCTCACCTTTAAGGCCAGAGAGTTCAATTTTAACTTGTGGCCGATTGGAGGCGAATGATGCCTGGATCGCGAGCAAAATTAAAACATTAATTAATACAATTATCCTTTTGATTTTTAAGGCTTTCTGCATTTTATACTTCTGGCATTTTAAACAGTGTATTTTAGTCATTATGAATTGTAAATAATTTTATCCTCAAGAGCAATTTTGTTTAAAAAAAAATTAAAAAAATCTAGGGTTTGTTTTGGTTTATGGTATATTTCGAATGATAAAACTGTAGGGCGGGTTCATGGCTAAATATATCTTTGTGACAGGTGGCGTTATTTCATCATTAGGAAAGGGAGTTGCATCAGCTTCGCTTGGAGCACTGCTTGGTGCTTATGGTTGTAAGATCACCATGATTAAGCTTGATCCCTATATTAATATCGATCCAGGAACGATGAGTCCCTTCCAGCATGGAGAGGTGTTTGTTACCGAAGATGGTGGAGAAACAGATTTAGATTTGGGTCATTACGAGCGTTTTATCGGGGTCAAGATGACCAAGAATAATAATTTGACCTCA
>CAZTPH010000100.1:3335-5240 GCA_964614705.1 uncultured Coxiellaceae bacterium | reverse complement strand
CTTGGGCAAACAAGATGATCTTTGGTAGATCAGCTGCTTGTAATACCAACTCTGGATAAAGTTTTAAATTACCCATTGGCATGGCAAGTTGCAGTTGCCAACCTTTTACGTCATGTTCAATTAAAACTTTTTTTAAAAGCGGTAAATCAACAATATTTTTACGATTTAAAGTAGTGATGCATGCGGCAGGAATATTATGTTTTTTAAGTAAAGTTAGTAAAGCCAGATTTTTTTCATATGAGCCACTTTTTCGTAGCCAATCATGAGTGTCGATAAGGCCATCAATGCTTAATAAAATATTGTTGATATTGGCCGAGATCATTTTATCTAAAGTTTCTTCGGTTATTGACCAACCGTTGGTGATGATATTGGTGGCAATGCCATTTGAAGTTAGTTGTTTACCAATCAAGTGCCAATCACTGCGTAAAAAGGGTTCACCGCCAGAAAGAGTTATAGCTTGCAAACCAAGATCTGCTAGATCATCGGCAAGTTTTAATGCTTCCTTAGTTGATAGCTCGTCTTTTAAAGAGACACCAGCACTCGAGCCGCAGTGGCGACATTGCATATTACATGCTAAAGTTAACTCCCATACCCCTTTGGTCGGTTTTAAATTAAAATTCCGCACGATTTTGAACTAATTTTCGTCATTGTTTATGGGTGGAAGATCGTTCATATTTTGCAGTAATGGGTTGGTATTAACTTGCGGTAACTGATTTTGTGCAGGTCCCGTAGTTGGTTGTTGAGGAGCTGATGGTCTTGTGTTATCCAACAGCCTTATATTAAACATCATTGGTCCGCCGTACATCATCTATCCCCCTATTTGGTTGATATTGTGAACAACATGATACTTTGTTTTGGTGAGGAAAGCCAATTTTAGACAATTATTTGATTTTTTTGGGTATTTTGTTATTAAACATAGATTATAGCCTTTATGAGCTTGTTGCAAACTGATATTTTCGTTATCCTTGCGCAAGCGGGAATCTAACGAAATTAAGGAGGGTATTCCTGTTAAAAAATTAAGTAAGAATGCAACGAGCTATTAATGTGTTTATTGCGGTTTTAGAATCTGCAGCCGCAGATTAAATTGGTAGATATTGTTTTTTTATTATCTTAGTATTGTAGAATAATTCAGGTAAGTGATTTATTTATTCTCCTTAAATGGAATGGTTATATTAGTCAGAGATGTGATATGAAGATGTTTTATGGATGCGGTGCTGCCCTAATAACTCCATTTAAAAAGAGTGGAGCAGTTGATTATGCAAGATTCAGAACATTAGTCATAAGGCAGATTACGAGTGGTGTAGATTTTTTAGTTCCAATAGGAACTACTGGTGAGGTGTCATGTCTTGAGGACGAAGAGAAGTTAGAATTACTTAAAGTTGCTGTGTCAAATGCTCGCGGTAATTTGCCAGTGATAGCTCCTATAATAAGTAACAATACCGAAGTTGCTATAACCCAGATTAAGTTATTCCAAAAAGTTGGGGTTGATGGATTTTTAGTTATTACTCCATATTATAATAAACCGATGCCGAATGGGCTTTATAATTACTTCAAAAAGATTGCTTTATCTACCGATCGACCAATTATTTTATATAATTTACCAAGTTGTACCTCGGTAAATTTAACTGCAGCAACTTGTTTAAAACTTGCAGAAATTAAGAATATTATCGGCGTTAAAGATGGTTCTGGAAATTATCAACAAATTAGTGAGATTATTAGCAATGCGCCTTTAGATTTTACCGTGCTTTCAGGACGTGATAATGAAGCTTTGTCTCTTATTGCTACTGGTGCTAAAGGAGTTATTAGTGGAATTGCTAATGTGGCACCTAGAGAAATTAGTAATTTTATTCGAGTTTTATTAAGCAATGATTTTGTTTCTGGACGCAAAATTTACTATCAGCTCTT
>CAZTPH010000100.1:0-3325 GCA_964614705.1 uncultured Coxiellaceae bacterium | reverse complement strand
GCCTTTATTTACCGCTTGTTCTCTTGAAACTAACCCAATTGTAGTGAAAGCAGCTATGCATAAGATGGGTTTAGTTGATAATATTTTACGTTCACCACTTTATCCCGCTACCAAAAAAAGCACCGATATTATTGTTGAAGTTATCAAAAGATTGGGGTTGTTATAGGTTATTTTGGAGTAAATTTGGATATTGTTTCTGCGGCGCGTTATGTATATAGATCCCGCGTTCTGAGCCGCGGGAAGACTGATGTATGTGTCGTCTCTGCGCCGCTCCTTTCAGCGACCGCGAACTTGGGTGTCGTCTGAGCAACGAAGTAGCGTAAGCTACGAAGATCGCATTGGAGGTCGTCCCGCGACTTGATCGCGGGATCTAATTTATAAACATTTCTTTTACGATATTTGCCGAGAGTATTTGGAACACTCCGAAGTGGTAGAATAACTACATGGGAAATGCAGCAAAAAATTAGCTTCCTGAAGGGAAGCGACGAAGCAAAATAACGATATTTAATGTATATTGTAGACTTGACCCCTATTCTCTCTATTCCTAATTGCAGAGACTTGACCCCTATTCAAAACCCAGATGTGATCGGATATCTACGTTCTTTACCAAAAGCGCAAGTGGTAAGTTTTACTCCGGGTGGTGATTGACGTCTTTTATATTCGCTATTTTTTAACATCTTGATTACTTTTCGTACTACCTGTTTTTTATATCCTGCCTTAATAATTTTATGTTCGTCTTGATTAAGTTCGACATATCTTTTTAGAATTTCATCTAAGATTGGGTAAGGTGGTAGGTCGTCAGTATCTTTTTGGTTTTTGGCCAGTTCTGCTGTGGGTGCTCTTAAGATTGCCTCTTTAGGAATTACTGAAGAAATTTGATTACGATAATTAGCTAGTAGATACACAGCCGTTTTCGGTAGGTCTTTTAGTACTGCAAAACCGCCAGCCATATCTCCGTAAAGCGTGGCATAACCTACTGCCATTTCGCTTTTGTTTCCAGTTGATAATAATATGGCATTTTGCAGATTAGCGCGTGCCATTAAGATAACTGCTCGACATCTGGCTTGAATATTTGCGGCAGTAGAATTGGGTAAGTTTTTAGGCCAAGTTTTGGGCAGGCTATTTAAAAACGCTTGAAATGCTGGTTCGATGGATATTTGAGCATAGCTAACCCCCAGAGTTTTAGCTTGTTTTTCCGTGATCTTTTGACTCAATTTACTGGAATAGCGTGATGGTAAATAAATGGTTTCTACTTGATCTTTACCAAGAGCGTCAACTGCTAGTGCCAGCGTCAAAGCAGAATCAATTCCCCCAGATACACCAATAATAGCTTTTTTAAAGCCGTTTTTATGGCAATAGTCTTTTATTCCTAAAATGAGTGCTTGATAAATAAGTTCGATAGTTTTTTGTTTGATAATGGGTTTTTTAAGAGGAATTAGCTTATGACCTAATATTTCTAGATTAATCTCCATTAGTTCTTCATGGAAAAACTTGGCTTGTTGAGTAATGATTCCACCACGATCTACCACCATTGATCCACCATCAAATACCAGCTCATCTTGTCCACCAACGAGATTGGTATAGATGATTGGTAGATTATTTTCGCGTGCTCTTTGAGCCAATATTTTTTGGCGTTGTGATAGTTTGGTATAATCAAATGGAGAGGCGTTAATTGCAATTATCAGTTGTGCTCCTATTTTTTTTGCTTGAATGATGGGTTCTTTAAACCAAATATCTTCGCAGATAGCGAGAGCTATTTTTACCCCTTTTACTTTAAATATGGTGGCATTATTCCCTGGTACAAAATAACGTTTGTCGTCAAATACATCATAATTAGGCAGCTTTTGTTTGTGATATTTAGCAATTACTTTGCCATTATTTAATACTAATGCGCTGTTATAATGGTTGCCATCTTCGATGGTTGGCGCGCCGATTACTATATAGATATTTTTAACTTGTTGATTGATTTTTCTAATGGCATCTTTTATTTCTTGAAATAACTCTTTTCTAAGTAATAGATCTTCAGGAGGATAGCCAGTAAGTGACATTTCGGGAAAGATAATGATGTTTGTTTTTAATTGGTTTTTTGCATAAAGAGCCGAGGTGATAATTTTTTTTGTATTTTTATTAATGTCACCAACACAACAATTAATTTGGGCAATTATAATTTTTAAGTTATTTTTCATGCTTGGTATATTAACATAGAGATCATGGTAGTAAAAATCTTATGGCCGCCACATTTGGCTGACAATTTATCAGTTTTAGCTGATATTTTTGTTATAGTTGCTTGGTGTCTCGATGAAAAAATTCATTAATTTTGATAAATTATTCTTAATTATCATAGTGTTACTTGTGGTTAGGAGGGGGCCTTTTTGTAAGCTTATGTCTCTTTGTTTTATATGTTAATATTGTTACTATTGTAATAACAGGTCAATTTTGTATAGTTTTAAATCAAGCAGCAAGATATTAATGTGGGTTTTAAGTTGTCCTAAATGATTATTTATAATTGAAAACAGATATGGAATATAAAGAATTAATAAAAAATAGACGCTCAATTAGAGTTTATCAGGATAAAGCTATTCCTGATTATGTTATTAAAGAAATATTGTCTGAGGCATGTTTGGCACCAAGTTCTAGTAACAAACAGCCGTGGAAATTTTTAGTGGTTACTAATAGAAATTTGATTAAAAAATTGTCTGAAGAAAGTAAAAAAAATATATTGGTTGATATTAGCAAGAATCCTACTTCAATTTATAAGCAATATGAGAATTTTTTTAAAAAACCAGACGCTAATATTTTTTATAATGCTCCTTGTATAATTTTTATTGTTGGAACAAATAATTATCGTTGGTTTTATCAAGATTGTTCTTTGTGTGCTGCTTATCTTATGTTTGCCGCAACTGCTAGAAATTTAGGTACCTGTTGGATCGGTTTTGCTGAGTCTATGCAAGATGAAAATTTGAGAAGAGAGATAGGATTAGCTGTTGGGGTTGATATTGCTGCAGCTATCATATTGGGTTATCCACTGATTGTTTCTAAACCTAATACTAGAAGACCACCTGAGGTGTTATATTATGATATACCAGATTCTTTAAGTGGTTGAACATCTAATTTGCATTGATGTAAGATGATAGAAATTTTAGTGATGAAAAAAAGCTAAAGTATGGGGGGTGGGGTTTTTATGTTAGAGGAAATGAATTATTATCTTCATGGATTTGTGGCTATTCCAGCAATATCTGTATGCAGGAATAATGGTTTTTTTTCTATCTTCAAAAAACATTCTGCTTTATCTAGGGTTGATTTGATTAGAGAACTGCAGGCAAAT
>CAZTPH010000099.1:0-5260 GCA_964614705.1 uncultured Coxiellaceae bacterium | reverse complement strand
CTTCGCCTCTGCTCCTGCTTCTCTTTTTCATCATGAATCTCTTTGTTAAGAAAACTTATTACTAAATTCGCTATTCCGTCACTAGCTGGCTTGGCTATACCATGCTTTTGCGTATAAAAGATCGTATCACTCATTAGATTAGTAGCACGATCTTTAAACCCACTTAAGTCTACGCTATTCAATCTAGACTCAACTTTATAACATAACTTGATAATATCTTGTTTGTATCCATCTTCAGACTCATCTCCAACTCTGCTTAACTTTACACCTTTTAAATTAACCTCACCTACCCTACCACAATCAACTTCACCATCAGATACGAACCATTGGTCATTAATGGCTTGAAATAGATTTACCGCGTCATCACCACTCTTAAAAGTCGATTTAAATTTCTTTTCTAAAAGCCCACTTTTAGTTAGCGCCATTTTTGCCAAATCATCGATTACACCTTGGGTATCTTTAACCATTTCAGGAATAGCATCAAAATTCTTAACTATTCCTTGCCAAAGGTTTACTCCTGTTTGAAACATAGCTCCAAAACCATAAGCTGCTGGCGCTCCAGTAACAAAATAACCACCTACATTAGCACATGTGCTTAGCGCGGCATTAGCATACATATTAGTAAACCTTTCTAGATAATTATCCGCCACCCTAGCTAATCTATCATATAACGCTCTCTCAAGACCACTGGCATAAATTTTAGTTAATTCTTCACTATTATTGTTAATAAGAATTTCTGCAGCTTTTTCTGCGTCTTTTCTGATCGCATCATAGTCCACCATTTTTCTAAGAAAACCATCGTAGATACCAATTCCAGCTACAGTAGTTAGAGACTGAATGGCAAAACTTTTAGCCACAAACATTCCTTGATCTTTTACAAAGTCGGGCTCGATAAGTATACCATACTCATCAGCTCTTCCTGCCATCTCATTTAAAACTTTCAACCCACCAGCTGCAGAATCAATAAAATCTAAAATTCCAGCAGTAATTATCGCAACGCCAACTGAAATCGCTGTAGATTTCAGATATTCTTTAAAATCTATAGGTTCTCCGGCAATAACTGATACGGCAGATGAAATCACATCTCCTATCCCTTTAATTATCATCGATTTTACAAAAACATTAGCAAAAACTCCGCTAGCATAGGGAGCAAGTAGAGAACCTACTGCAATAAAAGCTACGCCTATAATCGCAGAGAATATTGTACCAAACCAATTTTTCTCCGGAGGATCTAGTTTATACACACTAGTCTTCATTAAAATCTTCCCTTGCGCCAGCTGCTGAGATGACATTTTTTGAAAAACAGCTTTCTCTTTTGCTCTAATCTGTTCTAATTTTTCTTTTAATTGTTGCAATTGATATTTTTGATCATCACTTAGATTGGTATTATTATAAAAGTCACCAAAATCATCAAGTGAATTACCTATGGCTTTTACGGTTTCTAATCCATAACCAAATACACTTGAGTTTTCTTTAATTATTTTTAGCATAGTTTTACTAAGATCCAAATCTTTAGCTAACTCATCCTCTCCTACGATATCTTCCGTTCTTACTATACCTTTGTTTTTCATCGCCTCTGCTGCATTATCGTGATTCTTAGTTAAAATCTCGATGGCTTTTTCGCCATACGCAATCCTTGCTAGATGCCCAACTGCAAGATCATTTTCAATATTAACAGCACCTGCTCCAATCAAAGCGACTAAAGATGCCTCAGGATTATGAATCTCTTCATATTGAACGCCTTCAATAGCTTTATTAGTGGCCTCAAAGAAATTCAAATTAACTATACTAGACTCTTGAATTTCTCCTTGTTTGTGAATGTATTCCCCCCTAACAACTCCAAGATATGCTCTAAGATTATATTTTGACCAGGCGTAGATATCATCTGCTTCCTCAGCATTCTTTAACCAATCTATGGCTTCCGTTAAAAGCGACTCGCTACTATATGCACCCTTACCTTTTTCTAGTAATTCTTTATCAAATGACGTTGTAAATACTCCGCTTAAAAAATTTTCTTCTTTTGCTAAAGTAGGAAGCTCATAATAAAGTCTAAGATTATGCCACCCCCTCAATACTTCATAATTGGTATTTTTAATAAATGAAGGAAGATTAAAAGTATAATGTAGTTCGCTCATAAATTCAGAGAACTTTTCTTGAATTTGATCACTGTTTGCATCACGAACAACATCGATCTTTTTATCTCGGCGTATATCAAGATTATATTGCTCAAGAGGGTCTATAAATTTTCTTAAAAAATACCCGAAATTCTCTTTGGCCTGTCTAATTTTGTAATAATTATTATAGTTCTTTCTATCTTCTAACCATATTGAAAACAGATCCCTTAATTTAATTTTTTGGTATAAATCAGAAGGAACAACCTCTCCCTTTTTTAATTCTAACGATAAATCACTAAAGCTAGGCTCATAAACAAGCAATCTTTTAAAATATTCATCCCTAGTAATATGTTTATCGTTGTTTGTACTGTAAATACGCTTATTTTTATTTACTTTAAATTCTAAATGACTGGCTAAATATGGGATATCATAAGATAATAAGCTCACCCTGTTATAAATATTTGAATTTCTAATATAACCATTGTATGCAGCCACAAAATAGATTAACTCTCTATCATGGGCACTTAAGCTAAAAAACATTTTACTTTGATCAACAAACTTACCTTCAGATAAAATAACCTTAATATGTTTCGCTGCATATGGATCAATAGTATTAATAAGCTCCGTTATATCCAAATCATTTTTAAACCGATCACTACCATCTATCCTTTCACCAAATATTATTAATTTTACTTTTTTATCATCTAGATAAAGATGCATACTAAAATCGTCTATGGCTTGATCGCTGACAGGTTTACCTATAACCAGTTTGTATCCAATCGGATTATCCAGCTCTTGTATAACCTTGGTAAACTCAATAAACAGCTTATCTTTCGCCACAATCTGTGGAATCTTAAACTGCTCACTTAGCTTAAGATCATCTTCATCAATTTTATAAAGATACTCTTTATATAAACAATTGTTATCTTTACCATCCACTTTTAGTTTTTCTAAACAACTATCTTTGATATCAAAATACTCTCTCTTAATCTGCTCAACATTTCCTATGGTGATTGCAGACCCAGGTTCACCTTGGCGAGCACATCTTCCAATAATTTGATCCAGTGTACGAGAATCTTCAGCAACCGATGCAGATATCACATGCAACCCACCCCTTTCTATTACTTCATCAGAAATTTTAATATCAGTTCCTCTACCAGCTAAATTAGTAGCAATAATTACATCGTGAGCTCTTAAAGCCATACCTACATTAAAAACTCTACTATCTCTCTTTCTAATCTCCTCTACTCCGTAAATAAACACATTAAACTTAGCTCCGCCAATCTTATTAAGCATCTGCTCAATATTTCTCACCTCTTCAACGGTATTCATTACTATCAAAACTGCTCTATCTTGCCTATAAGCCAATTGTTCGACATTGTCTAAAATTGTTTGATACCAAACTTTATCTGAATCGACAAATATGGCAGGATAATAGGTAATATTTTTATGAATAAAATTGGGAATATTAACTAAATTGACATTATACATCCTCTTAAGAAAACCCCGATGCCACAGCTCGCCTAAAGTTCCAGTAACTCCATATCTATGAGTATATCTATTCAAATAACCAAAATATGATAAAAAAGTATTCACAAGGTTTTCACTGGTCATTGCTAAACCGTGCTTTAATTGCAAAAATTGTTGTAATCCATCTTGCCACTGCAAATTATACAATAGCACTCCATTACCAATATCAACTGGAACAATAGACAAAAGACCATCCCCTTTCTCACTAGGACGTTCATCTAATACGTAACTTACCCCTTCCCTGTGCCAAACAGCCATAGCTAAAGATCTTATCCAGTTAGGAAGCTGATCTTTTACAAATCGCTCTAAATGGCTTGGCACTACAAAGCTTCTATCTCTTCTAATATGCTCATCGAAAGCAAATAAATGTTTTTTAGTAAACTTTTCAAGATAATCAGTAATAACGGAAATGCAGCTCTCATCCAATACCATGTACGGTATTTGCTCACCATCTTTCAACTTAAAAACTACCTTGTTACCATTTTTACCCAAAGAATACTTTTTATCTAAAACCTCATCTTCAACAGCTTGATCATTTGAGATTATATAGCATTTATCACGCTCTTCATGTGGTAACAAATAAGAATTAATAACATTAGCCATCGACCACATATAAGCTAAAAGGTAATTTAAAGCGTCAATACCTGGCAATTCACTTGAAAGTTGTATTTTCATATCAATCAAATTAATGCCACTATAGTCAACTTCATCAAGTGTAACTAGGTCAAATCCTCTACCAAACCTTATATTACTATCAATATCTCTTAACGAGTCGCCATTGAAGTTTAAAATATCACCATAAATTATTGAACTATTTTTATAACACTCTTTTAGATCACTATTAATATCAACATTATGATCAGCATTAACCCCTAAAGATTGATAAAATATTTTGTTATCCTCAGCGTCTCTCTTGGCAAGAACACTCGAACTAGTAATAATATCAGGCGCCCTTCCTTCTAGTGACTTAATGAGATTAAACATGGCAACAATCAAGGTTTTGCCTTCACCAGTTCCGATTTGTAAAAATATACCTTTGTCATGTGCCAGATAATTTTGAACTAGTAACGATAGAAGTGATAATAACTGAGCATCACGAGGATAATATTTTTTATTACCCTTTTTCAAAATTGTTTCATGTGCAACCTCAGAAACCACAGCTATAATCTCTGCAACTAGCTCCTCGTTGTTATAGTCTATTGGCGAAAGATTATTAGTCCATTTAACAAAACCACTAACATCCTCTCCATTATCTACGCTATTCCAATTAGGAAATCCTTTGGTAACTCCCCTCAGGCGAGGCACTATTTTAAATCTATCAGCAAGTTCGTAAATTAATTCTTTATCATCTTCTTCAATATTATTATCACTACTAAAAAGATTCCCCAATTGATTTAAAACCGAAGTATCTACAGCTCCATTAAGTACAATCTTACCAACAGTAGTAGCCAAATAGTAATCTCCGCCATTTCTATAGAAATATAACTTATCCTCTTCATATTGAGATACAGGAGATTCGCTAATTATCAGTTTATATCTTGATTCTAACCAACCCAATCTACGAATTTCCTTTATTCTAATAATTTGCTTTTTAAAATAACCGCTATCAATAAGCT
>CAZTPH010000098.1:1199-5358 GCA_964614705.1 uncultured Coxiellaceae bacterium | reverse complement strand
ATAATTACCTCCAATTATATTCTCTACCGACTCTTTTAACTTAGGATTACTTTGCCTAACTATTTCACGTAAATAGACCCTCTTTAAAATATTACTCTTTTGAATAACTTCAAAAATCTTGCCAGAACTAATAGCAAGATGTTGAGCAACATCACCACTTAAAACAACCCGTGCATTACTATTTTTAACTGTTGCACTAAGATCAGCAAAAGCTCGGTTAGAAACCATTGAAACTTCATCAAGAATAATTAACTTATTATCTAAGTCATGGGGGTTTTTATTTTTATCTAAAACGCCATCATTAGATATGTTATTCTTGGCACTTAATCTCGTCTTATCTAACTGACGTTGCTCCACTAAAAAACTTGCCAAAGTTTGTGCATTTATTCCGACATTTATTAACTCCTTTACCGCTTTATGGGTTGGAGCTAAGGCAAGAATCTCAATTTTAGGTTGAGGTGGTAATTCCATAGAAACGTGATTACTTGATGTTACGCTTGCCTCCCTTTCCTCTTTTTGCAATATACTCTGCACCTGTGAAAACAAGGTCGTTTTACCAACACCAGCATAACCTTGAATCACTACATATTTGTCATTAGTGGTAAGAATTAGATTGCTTGCTTCCTTTTGACCAGCTGTCAGTTCACTTTTTTCTAATAAACTTTTAGCTTTTTCTGAAGTTAAAAAAGGCTCTACTTTACCTAAACCTTCTTTAAGATCATCAATGATCGATTGCTCTAAATTCAAAATCTCTTTTGTGGTCCACCTAGTACCATCATCAAAATATTTACCCATAACAAGCTCACCACTAGCACGCTTTTCCTTAATAACTTGTTCTATCTGCTCTCTAGTTACTGGCTGATTCTGGGCATAAGCTTGTTCTTTTATGGTATATTCAAGGGCAGCTGCCACTAAATCTTTATGAGTAAAACCAGCGTTTCGTGAGGTGATTTTTTCCAAAGCGAACTCTACTGCTCTATTCTCTGCTTTTTCTCTTATGAGATATTCTTGCCTTAATGCTGATACTGCTCTTTCAATATCGGCTTTAAGCTCGGTCACTGTTTTGTTGGTAATTAGCCTATTTACGGTATTGGGCTGGGGATTATGGTTGGGGTTGGGGTTGGGGTTGGGATTAGATATTAGATTAGCATTGGTACCGAGATCCGATCCAGATTTAAAATTATCTTCATGAGAATTATTCAAAACCATCTCTGCCACAGTTGGCTTAGATGGAATATAGCCTAGCTTCCTGGTAGCTATTACCTCATCATCAGTAAAGATAGTTAGAGATTCTTTAGCTTTGTCCATTAAATAACTAAAGATTGGTTTATGCAAAGAATAGCTCTTAAAGTCGGTAATAATATGATCTGCCTGATTGTTTAGTGGCCTACCAATAGTCGTTGCATAACTATATTGAAAATGGCTATCTTTTAACTCGGAAATCTTTAGTTTAACCGTTTTAGACGTCCCAGCTAGCTTGCCTGATTTGTCATTATTTATTACTTCATCTAATGGTGATAATTCGACATATTTATCATCCAGTTTAGTTACAATAAATCTCGAGGCATTTTTTATTCCCAGCTCTTTCATATTGCTGGTGGATATAAGTTTATCACCCTCTGCTATTGAGATGGTCTCACGTTTAAAAAGTGCATAATCTAACTTCTGCTTTTTGTTTTTAAGGTTTATTGTAATCCGATTTTTGTTTTTATTTTGGACCAACCGCAATCGATTAGTTTCCCGGTCATAGCTATCGACATTCCAATCTCCAGAAAGGTAACTATGATTATAGATCCTAAGCACCATATTTTGCTGATAACGATGGGCTAAAGTAGATTCCGGTCTAGAAAGATAGATGGGTGTTAATACTGAAAGATTATCTTCGACATTTGAGAGTTTCCCTTGATTTCTAAGTTCTTTTCTAATTGCAGAGTTTGTTGCTGATAATTGTCTATTTGAACCTACTAAAACAATACTCTTATCCTGCATCCTGACAAACTCTCTAGCTACAACTTTGGTACGTTCACTATCATCTTTAATGGCATTTAACTTGAATGATGGGGAATTTAAGCTTGGGGTTTTGGGGGTTGAATTTATATCTGGGCTCAATCCTGAGATTAAATTTAGAGTTGAATTTTTACTCAGCTTTTTATCTTGTTTAGACTCAAATAGGTTAAATACCCTTATTCCAGCCTGCTTCAAAGTAGCTATTGAGTTATAGGCACCAAAGTTAAATAATCTATCTTGTAAAAATAGCACTTTGGCTTTGGTTTTATCGGTTAAGCTAAGTAACATCTCCGTCTCCTTAACTCCTAAAGCTTCTGCTCCATCTACTATGATTAACTCTTTTTCTTGTTTAAAAGGCATTAGCAATGAAGGCAAGCTGGTCTCTCTTTGATAGTTATAGAGAAAGCCAGAGACGGTCTCACCTATATCTGGCCTACCGAGTGAAACTAACCATTGCCAAAGATTATTAGGCTTTTTTCTAAAATTGCGATTAAGATTGTCATTTAGGTCATTAGTAACCAAACGACTAGGCGATAAAACTCGTACTCTCTTACCTGCTGATTCTGCTATCTTTAGTACTTCGGTGATTAAAGAAAGATTATTGATCTCATGGCCACCATTTAGGCTGTTTGTATTATCCAGCTGTTCATTTGATTGATTATTTGATTGATCAGGCATCGATTGAACTGATGAGTTAGATAATGCATGGGAGAAATTAGCTGCAGACAAATTTGAAAGCTCCTGCCAAGAGGCTCTTTTACATTCCACTAAAATCAATCTATCTTTTGATTTAAGAATATCCACTGCATAACTTGGTGAAGACTCCTTACCATGGTTAAATTCGCTTTCCCTATGTAACTGCCCGTCCACCTCTTTATGTTTAATTACAAATCCACGGCCTTTACCACGCTCAATATAATCCATAATGATTTTTTCCTTTTCAATCAACTCCTGAGTAACAAAAGCAGTGTCGCTTTTATCTAAAGAGATTAAGTGGCCATCTTGAATCATCTGGTTTAGAGCGCTAACAAGTTCTCCGTGAGTGGTATTACCGATAGCAAACTCCAAAGCTTGGGTCATTATCTTGGTGTAGTCGAGTTTAAAGTTATAACAAGATAGATGCTCAATAGCGTCTTTAAGCGCTTCTTGAGCTTTAAATGGCACGTGCTCTGACTTACTGGCGGGCCTTGACTTTAACTCATCCATCTTATAGATAAATTTTGCAGGAGAAAACCCCAGAGAATCTAGCTCTGTCTGCCAGATCTTTTTAATCTCGGTAAAGTTAATTTTAGCTGACTTCTTTTCCCTGGTATCTAATGTAACAATATCTGCTGCTTTAAAAGAGTTATAATTTAATTTGTTTAATTGCTCTTCGATCTGCTTCCTGCGTTTTGATAGCATATCTCGAGCTTGATTTGGTACTCCTTTAATCTCCCACATTCCGTGTCTACCAACCATCTCTATTTCATAACCAAGATCTAACACTTTATTAGCTAAATAGTTCCTATAGATCAATCCGTAATAGATTTGGTTGTTATAGACCCTCTCAGAAAAGCCATTGATAGTTTGATTTTGGTTTTGATTAGATCCTAATCTACTTGAAGCAAGAGCTCGCCATTTATTATCGCTCCTTTTAGTACAATTCATAATCAAAGCATGATGATGCAAATGAGGATCAAGCTCTCGCGAGGTAATATGTCTGACGAGTGCTACAGCTAGATTTTTAGTGTTTTCAAATCTGGGTTTGCCATCTTTAAAGATCTTAGCTTGAGCTGCATCTCGCTCAATAAGTTGTAAAGTCTCTTTTACCGCTGCTAAGTGGGCATCATAAAAGCGCTGATCTCCGCCCACCAAAGACAAGATCGATACAGATTTTGGCGCTTGAAAACAAAGATCATACCCCGGGCGGTGGTTTTTGGTGCCGTCTTTTTGTAGGCCAATAGTTACACCATTTGGCAGTTCTCCTCCAAGAAGCTTTTTTAAATCCTCCTCTTCGACTTTGCCTTTTAAACCTAGTTCAACGGCCCCTTTTCCCCACCATAATGAATTATCTTTAGCGTCCGCTTCAGATAAATAATAATTATCTTCCTTGCTATAATACTTGGCAGCATTTAGAGCACTTTTTATCGTAGATAGAGTTAGCATTTTAAGG
>CAZTPH010000098.1:0-1189 GCA_964614705.1 uncultured Coxiellaceae bacterium | reverse complement strand
TCGGTTAGTTATTAACCGACCGATGCTAACTGAAATTGTGTCTTAGTATTTTGACAGTGGTAGATTTTTTTATAAATCAAGATAAAATAAAAAACTAAAACAACTTGACTCTATCTAACCTCGCCTTTAAATAGAAAATACATGTTAATTAAACCCCAGAAATGAAGAAAAAGTATTTTTTAACGGTAGTGCCGTGAGATCTAAAAAAAACTGCTGGCCATTTACATTAGTTTCTTTATTTGTAAATATTTCCACTCCATTTTTCATAAGTACCTTAAGTGCACGATCAACATCTGGAATATCACTAAATTCGGTTAAATTCATAGCTTTAATTCTATCTTCTAAACTTACGCCGCGAGAAACCGGAAATACAAGCATTCCGCTGTTGTCTATATTTTCTTTTTTACTACCTGTATTAGGTGTCTGATCATCGATTTTAGTTAGCATTTGGCTATCATCACCCAATAATTTCATTATTTTTTCTCGCTTATCATTTGGCAACTCAGCTAAAGATCTAACATACACCTCACCATAACCATATTTATTAAACCTACTAGCCAACATAAATAATTTATCAGGCTTATCTTTAAATTTTTTTACGAAACTTAACACAGTATCTTCCATATTGAATTTATCTATATTGTCAAAGATACCGCATTCGCCCAATTTAATTTTAGGCATTTTATCTAATTTGTTTTTATCTTTTATCTCAGCCCATCTGTCATAAAATACCTCTTTAAACATCTCACTGACTCTCTGGGATCGTAATCTAGATCTCGATTCTGTTAAAAATATGCTATCCCCATCACTAAAAACACCGTCAAAACCTGGTGCGTTCACATCGATCACATTATTACTATTATACTTTTCTCTACAAGGAAAACTCGAGGTATATTTATGGCCTATCATCATGTACTCTGTAGCAAGCTCACCTATATAACCAAGGAAATTTGAATGTAAACTATATTTAGACTCCTTTTCTTCCTTCTTAAATATATCTTCCAAACCAAATCGCTCACCTGTGCTAAATTTGTCATAATAAAGCTTGATTTTAAAATCTTTACTTGGTGATAAAAGATTTTTCTTTTCTTCAACCGATATACCTCTTAAGGTCTTACCAGGATTAATTTGGTTGTAAACAATTTCATGTTCATTTAAATATTTTTTTATAAATGGTTTTTGCCTATCG
>CAZTPH010000097.1:3720-5382 GCA_964614705.1 uncultured Coxiellaceae bacterium | reverse complement strand
AGGTAGAGGAATACGCTTACATCTCCTGCCTTGATAATAGGCACGCCAATCTATTTTGTCTCCTCGCAACCAAGTTTCTCCCATTTTTTGCAATTCAACATATAAATCTGTTTTTTGCCCTGCTTGAGGTTCTGAGCCAAAATCTTTTATCTCTTTACAAATAAAAAAACGACGATGTTCGAAAGCCTTACGACCAATTTTCAATGTATAGGCAATATCACTCAATAAATCTTTAGATGTTGATAGATATTTTTTAAATTTAGCTATATTTTCTTCCAAAGCTTTTTCACTTCTTGCAGAAAAAACTAATAACTCATATTCCTGCTTTGCTTCCTTTGTTTCAGATTTGATCACTAAATATTCTTCCAACACCACATGAGCATTGGCCCCTCCCATCCCAAAAGAACTGACTCCAGCACGTAGTGGATATCCAATACTTTTATCCAAGGGAAGTACATCAGTATTAATAAAAAATGGACTATTTTTAAAATCAATTTGCTCATTAGGTCGAGTATAATTTATCATTGGAGGAACAGTACGATGATAAAGAGTTAAGATTGTTTTTATCAAACTAACTATCCCTGCAGCAGCATTTAAATGTCCCATATTTGCCTTAACCGCTCCTAGTGCACAAAACTCTTTCCGATCTGTATATCCACGGAAAGCATTCGTCAAAGATGCTACCTCGATAGGATCACCGAGTACTGTGCCAGTACCATGAGCCTCAATGTAACCTATAGTGCTAGGATCTACCTGAGCAACAGCTAAAGCTTCGCTGATTACTTCGGTTTGTCCCTGAACACTTGGAGCAGTAAAACCAACACGTAAAGCTCCATCATGATTAATCGCCGAACCCTTGATAACAGCATAAATATGGTCATTATCATCCACTGCATCTTGCAATCTTTTCAATAATACCACTCCTACACCATTACCAAAAATTGTCCCGCTTGACTGAACATCAAACACATGGCAAGCCCCATCTTTTGAGAAAATCCCTCCTTCTTCATACAAATACCCAATCTTTTGTGGCACTTGTATCGTAACTCCACCAGAAATAGCCATATCACACTGATAAGTTAACAAGCTTTGACACGCTAAGTGAGTAGTCATTAATGAGGTAGAGCAAGCAGACTGAATTCCTAAACAAGGCCCCTTTAAATTTAACTTATAAGATACTCGTTGACAAAGATAATCAACACTATTTCCATGTTTAGCTCTCATTCTATTAGTCAAGTTTCTAGAGCTATCATTATAAGAACGCGAATATATATTAGAAAGGAAATAACTAAATAGAGATAAGGTATCTTCGCCACCAAAAACACCGACACGTGCTCCACAATCCTCAACGTTATACCCAGCATCTTCAAACACTTCCCAAGCACACTCAAGAAACAGACGATGCTGCGGATCCATAAAAAGCGTATCTAATGCACTCAACTCAAAAAAATCGGCATCAAAATTTTCTATATCAGATAACAATGAAGCAACTCTCACGTAGCGTGGATGGTTTAATAACGCATCACTAACATTACTTTCCTTTAACTCCTCCTTAGTTATAGTCGTGACGGAATTTACTCCGTTTTTCAAATTATGCCAAAATTGTTCAACATTATCAGCTTTAGGAACACGGCAAGAAATTCCTATTACGGCTATATCTGT
>CAZTPH010000097.1:0-3710 GCA_964614705.1 uncultured Coxiellaceae bacterium | reverse complement strand
GCCAATCGTTGTTTAGCTCGAGATTGAGCATTAGCAATGACATTAAAACCACCAACACCCTCTAAAAAATTTGCCAATTCTTTAATAGTTGGATGAGCAAATAAATCCACTACCGAGACATTTTTCCCAAATTGCTGATTAATTTTTGTCTGTACTAATAAAAGAGATAATGAATGTCCACCAACTTCAAAAAAATTTCTATGTAAAGAGACCTTCTTAATCTTTAAAACTTCTTGCCAAATATTTGCTATTTTTTGTTCAAAATCAGAAAAGTCAATTTCTGGTTCATCGTTATCTTGATGCCAAGATTTATCTAAAATATGTATAATTTCAGCTTTATTAATTTTGCCATTAGGATTCAAAGGTAGTTTTTCAAAAAAAACGAAGTATGCAGGAATCATATAACCTGGAATTTTATCTACCAAAAAGTTACGTAATATCTTCTCGTCACAATTTTCCGCAACTATACAAGCTACCAGATAATTTTCGCCATTATCTTTGCTGAGCACAATAACGCAACTCTCTTTGACCGATGGATGCTGACGAAGATTTTCATCTACATCACTAACTTCGATACGATATCCTCTGATTTTGGCCTGAAAATCTCTTCTACCTAAATACAGGTAATTGCCATCAGGAAGAATTCGTGCCATATCAGAGGTACGATATACTCGTTGCTTTGCATCACATGGATAATGCAAAAATACTTCATTGGTTTGTTTTTCTAGATTGCAGTAACCAAGTGCTAAATGTTCGGCAACCAGAGCTATCTCTCCCATAAAATCAGTTTTATTACCTAACTCATCCAATAATAATACTTTCACACCATCCACTGGTTTTCCAATGGGAATCTTATTTCCTGCTATAGTGCTTGTTTTGTCAATAAAGTATTGCATTGCCATAGTACATTCTGTAGGACCAAAGCCGTTCACAAACTTACATTGATCAGAAAAATGTTGATAATACAAAGCAATATCTTGAGAAAATACTTCTTCTCCTCCCATAACAACCATACGTATACTAGAAAAACATCTCTTATCTTCTAAATTGCCAAATAAATACCGAAAAACAGAAGGGGTAGAATGATAAATAGTAATTTTTTGCTCATCTATAAAAGTATGACAATCAACCAGATTAGCTTGCTTGAGGTTAAACAAACATAGGGTAGCACCTGATAGTAATGCACCAAAAACATCCATTACTGCAGCATCAAAATTAAACGATGCGAGTTGCAGTATCCGATCTTTATTATTGACACCAAATTTCTTTTGGTAGTTTTCTATATGTCGTAAAACATTGTAATTATTTTGCATCACTCCTTTTGGTTTCCCCGAAGAGCCTGAGGTATAGAGAATATAGGCCAGATCATTTGGATTAACTGTAGGATGGATATTTGGTAAATTATCTTTAGTAGCATTTAATAGCAAGTCATCCAAATTTATAATCTGTTTTATACCAAGTCGATGGGCAAAATCTACATTATCATTATCGGTCAAAACGATCTGAGCCCCAGAATCTTGTAGCATATAAGATAATCTTTCTTCCGGATAAGTAGTATCAAGTGGTATATATGCCCTCCCCGTTTTAAGTACTGAAAAAATACCAACCACCATTTTATAACCAAACCCTAACAACAACGCTACACGTTTTGTTTGACCATCAACTTTTAGAGATAGTTCCCTACCTACCATATCACTAAGCTGATTTAATTTTTCATAACTTAACTCTTCTGTATAACTCTTAATAGCAATACTGAGTGGGTTAGTATTTACCTGGTGATAAAAAAATTCAGCAATAGTATACCAGATTTTTTCAGACACCTCCTCCAGTATCTGCTGATAACACACCAAAAGCTGCTGGATTGATTCTCTTCTAAATAAATCTGTATTGTATTCGATCGAACATGTTACACTTCCATTTTCTTCAAAAATGGAGAATTCAAGATCGAACTTAGCAATATTGCGTCGAATATTGACAGTCTCTACATTTAATCCTGGAAAAGTAAAATTCTTTTTAGCTAGATTAACATAATTAAACATGATCTGAAAAATTGGAGTACGACTAATATTCCTTTCTATTTCCAGCTTCTCTAATATTTTTTCGAATGGCAAATCTTGGTTTTGATAAGCTATCAAAGTAACATCTTTTACCTGATTTAATAATGTGGAAAAAGAATCATGATCATCTAATAATATTCTGATCGGTAAAACATTGACAAAATATCCGATGATATTTTCAATTTCTCGATGATGTCTATTTGCTACTGACACACCAACCGTCATATCTTTTTCTCGCGTATAACGATGGAGCAGCTTAAATAAACAAGCTAAAAAAACATTCGGCAAAGTAGTGTTTTCCTGTTCACCTAATCTCCTCAACTTGTCTATACAACCAATCTCCAAAGTTTCTATATCCCCCAAATAGGTCTGCCGAGGTTTTCGCTGATTATCCAAAGGAAACTCTTTATAATCAAAACCACTGAGCTGTTTCTGCCAATAACTTAATTGTTCCTGTAAAACATTATTGATAGAGTTGCGCTGCCAATAAGCAAAATCTTTATACTGGATAGGTAATTCCGACAAAGATGGCACAAGATTATTACAAAATAACCGATAATTTTCCGCTAGTTCTTCTAGAAAGATCTCATATGAAGCACCATCAAAAATAATATGATGAACAACTAACAGCAAAAAATTTTGATCTTTATCGATAACAAATAGTGCCACACGAAATAAAGGCTCCCCACCTGCCAACATAAAGGGCTTCTCAACCTCTGTCTGAATCATTTGCTCAACTTCACCAGGCGTATTCACTCCCACGGCAATTTTATTTAAAGCCATCCACGAAAAATCATTGATGACTTGAATAGGCATTTCATCCTTCATGGCAAATGTCGTACGTAAAGCTTCATGTCTTTTTACGATAGTGTTTAAACTTTTTTCCAAAGCATCAAAATTTAATACTCCATACATATGAAACCCTACTGCAATATTATATATAGTATTATTTGGTTCTAATAAATCCAAAAACCACAATCGTTGTTGCGAAAAAGAAAGGGGAATTTGACTTGCCTGGGTAGCGGTTATGCTAACTCTTAGTTTTAGCTGTGAATTTATTTCTCCGGAGATATATTCAGCTAATTTAGCTATTGTTTGTATCTCAAATAATAATCGTAAAGAAATATCAATGTCAAAGCTGTCCATGATACGAGAAGCAATTTTGGTTGCTTTAAGTGAATGTCCACCCAACCTTAAAAAGTTATCATTTATACCAATCCTTTCTACTTGTAAAACTTCCTGCCAAATATTCACCAAAGTCTTCTCTATATCGTTTTGAGGTGCGATATAAGCATTACTAGCCGCTACCTGAACAAAATTATTTACAGCCTGAGGTTTAACTTCAATCTCTATTAAAGAAGTATTATAATCACAACAAACCGCGTTGATAATTTTGACATAATCATCTAAAATCTTTTTGATGGTAAGTGGAGCAAATAGTTCTATATCGTAAATTAAAGATATCTGCCAACCAGAAGATAAATTTTCTACGCTCATGATTAAATCAGTCAAAGCGGTATCATTAGTAATATCTTCATATTCAACTTTAAATTTTAAACCAGCATAATCATCTACCCGTTCTACAAAATTGCGCATTACAAATAGCGCGTGCAATTTAGGTACTATATTTTTTTGAATTAAATCATCAATTGG
>CAZTPH010000096.1:0-5390 GCA_964614705.1 uncultured Coxiellaceae bacterium | reverse complement strand
TGTTAGCGCAAAGTAGTAATGTCCTCTTTTTGCAAAGTAGAAATGTCCTCTTTAGAATGCTAAATGGAGGGCATAAAATATGGCTAAAGATGGGCTTATTACTATGAATAATAAAGAGATTTTACGGTTGCAGACCATAGAAAAAATTGATACTAAAAGAATAAAACAAGAAGAGGCTAGTAAAATTTTGGGGATTAGTTGTCGTCAGACCAGAAGATTATTAAAAGCCTATAGGCAACAAGGAGCGGAAGGTTTGGTATCTAAAAAGCGTGGTAAGCAAAGTAACAATAAAATTTGTGAAGAAATTAAACAAAATATATTAGCAATTACCAAAGAACGGTATTTTGATTTTGGCCCAACTTTTCTAAAAGAAAAATTATTCGAAAATCATAATGTCGAAGTATCAAGAGAAACGCTGAGAAAATGGTTAATTGCTGAAAATATTTGGTTGGCAAAAAGTAACGGGAAACCAAGAGTTCATCAGATGAGAGAACGCAGAAATTGTTTTGGCGAACTTGTTCAAATTGATGGTTCGCCGCATGATTGGTTTGAGGGTCGCAGAGATAAATGTTGTTTATTGGCATTTATTGATGATGCTACTGGGAAGATACTTCATTTACGATTTGAAGAAACAGAAACAACTGAAGGCTATTTCAAAGCAACTCTTGGCTACATTAAGCAATATGGTTTACCGATAGCTTTTTATAGCGATAAACATGGAATCTTTCGAGTTAATGCTAAGGAAACCACCCATGAAGGAGAAACGCAGTTTAAAAGAGCTATGGATAATCTAGGTATTAGAATTATTTATGCAAATAGTGCTGAAGCAAAAGGCAGGGTGGAACGGCTAAATCAAACATTACAAGATCGCTTAGTTAAAGAGCTTCGTTTAGCTGGAATCAGTGACATCGAAACTGCTAATAAGTTTTTGCCTGGATTCAGTGAAAAATTCAATCAAAAATTTTCTGTTGAACCAAAAAGCAAAAATGACGCTCATCGACAATTACAGTTCAGCGATGAAGAATTAAATTTAATTTTTAGCATTCAAACTACAAGAACTACTTCTAAGAGTCTTGAATTAAGTTATGATAACACAGTCTATCAGATTCAAGTTGTTGGTCAGGGATATACTTTACGTCATGCTAAAATTTTAGTTTGTAAAGATTTAAACAGCGTTGTTAGTTTAGTATATAAAGATAAGAAATTAGCTTATAAATGCTATAGAAAACAAAAACATAACGGATTTATTGTTGATACTAAAGTGCTAAATCAAAGAATAGATGAATTTATAAAAACATCTATTTGTAAAAAATATGATCTGTCACTACCACAAACAAGCATGGCTGTAGCTATTCCAGCAATGGTTCCAACGGGCTAAAAACAAAAAACTATATTTAGGGCGGGTAAAGTGCTCTCAAATATATGATCGCTAAATCCAAGGCATCTGTGCATTCTATAACGGAGGTAAGCCTTGCTATTACGCGCCTGTTAACTCAGGCAGACCATTGTGAAACATCTCGGAGGCGCTTCTTTGTATACTCAGTACCAATTATTGATTTTAAGGCGAAATTTTAGTTGGTTACTAACCTAAAAATTCGACTAAAAGAGGACATTTCTACTTTGCAGAAATTAGGACATTTTAACTTTGCGTTGACATATTTTTTTAGCGTGAGCATCGGCATCATTAACCTATGATCGTATAAAATAGCTTTTAACTTAACGTATTCTTAAAAAAAATGATATACTACGATCTAAAGTGAGTTTTACTAATTAATTTTATGAAATAATCATGGGGTTTGGTATGAGTTTACTTAATTAATAGATGAGGTTATATGATAAAAAATACAATTAAAATATTGGTGTCAATAGGCTTGCTAACTGTTATTTCAACAGTTTTTGCAGACAATAGACTAATTAATTTTAAGCCAGGATTTTATCTTGGGGTACAAAGTGGATTAGTTTGGTTAGGTGATACAAGTGCAGCTCGAGATTTTATGGATGAATATTATAAACTTAATGGTTCTAAAAGTGAGGAAGAGGACAAGGGCAAATATGGGATTAAATTTTTGGCAGGTTATAGCTTTTTCCCATACTTTGCGTGTGATTTGGGTTGGGGTTTGTATCCTAGTCATAAGATAACAGTATTAAATGGTGATGGTGGTGGGCTACGATACAAAAGGGATTTGCAAGTTTTTGATATCAGTGGCAAAGGCATTTTGCCTCTAGAAATTTTTTCTTCAGAACTTAGTGATTGGTATGTGTATGGTAAATTAGGAATCGCTGTCAATAAACATAATTATGCAAAAAATATTATGTATCCTTCAGGAACTGTCATAGATGTAACTTCTAAAGATCATTCTTATATGATTAATATTGGACTGTCCTATGCTTTGGGGATTGCGTACAATTTTAACCAACATTTTGCAGTAGATTTATCGTGGTCTGGTGTATATCTTGGTAAAGGTAGTAAGTTTTTTTATGACAATGATCGTAGTGAATATGTTTTTGATGGTGGTATGCCATCGTTTAATTTTATTGCCATAGGTATTACCTACAAGTTTTAGGATCTTGGGGTATGATTTCCATAACAAAATATCAAATTAAGAAAAAGAGGGGATAATATGAAAAAGTTAAAGTTTTTTGGTCATTTTTCTTTTGCTAGATTTGTTAATATTTATAGATTATTTGTATATATATATTTTTTTCTTCTATTTTTATCAGGTTCGATCTTTGCGATGGATAATCGTACACAACCAGATATATTGACCATGAAGAATATTGTTGTTGAAAAGCGAAATGCTAATATTTCTTGTGCCATTTTTGATAAATTTGATGTTGATAGCAACGGTGTTGTAATTCAAAATGATATTTTAGGATCAGATACTATTATAATATTATCTACTGATTCTTCTTCTGGCAAATTGTTTGGCCCGATTGTTGTGTCAGGTAAACCAGCTAAAGTCATCATAGTTAATTCTAATGGTCTAATTTGTGATAGTTGTAGGTTTTATAATACTTTGGGTGTTGAGTTAAGGACTGATGTTTTTAGTAGTCAGGCCTTGGATTTTGGAAATATTGAATGGATCAAAGATTTGCGTGGAGAGATTACTATTGACAAAGGTGGGATAGAGGTTGTTGATGGATCATTAACTTTAAGTACCGGGAAGATAAAGGTGATTGGTCAGATATTGTCGCCGCTTAAATTGCAAATTGAAGCCCATGGTGAGGTAAAGGATAATAGAAGGGTTGATGTTATTGATATTGGTTCAGACGCGAGAATAGACGCAGTCAAGGTTTCATTAGTTTCAACAGAACAAGGCGGCAATATTAGCATTGCTGCTAATGAATTGTTTTTACATCCAGAAGATTGTAGTCTTAATTTAGTTACTCAAAGATCTTTGTATGTTGAGTCTCGAGGTGGGCATATATACAATGCATCATCTTTAAAAGATACTAATAGAGATTTTAGCTTTGCAGGTAAAGAATTTACCAATGTAGGACAAATTATCGGTAAAAATTTAAGGTTAACCCTCAGTGGTATGTTTACCAATTCTGGTTTCATAAAGAGTGAGAAAGATGTTTTTGCTGAAGCTAATTCTTTTTATAATTATCGACGCTTAGATGTAGGAGGTGTATTTAATATACGTGCTTCATATTTTGTTCATGATAGATTAGAATTTAGTCCTGAGCCTGCAAATATTACCGCTAACGAAATCGTTGGTTTACTAGAAGGTAGAAATGAAAAGGGCTACGCAGTATCCCAAGGTTCAGATGCTATTTTAGAAGCTAAAAACGGAATATCTTTGGCTTCTTCAAATGGTGATATTTATTTTGGATATAGAAGTGTTATGTTGCCAGGAGAGATAATTAAGTACGCTGGTAGCAGGCTAGTTAGTACGAATGGTAAAATCCATGTTCAATCATCTGGTAGAGTTGTTTTTGATGGCACTGATGTTATAGGCGATCTTTTAGTTGAAGCCAAAGGTGAAGTTTTAGAGAAAGTTGCTAATATCATAACTAACAAAGAGGTTTTTTCACATAAAGAGGGTTATTGTGCTTTGTGGGGTTGGTTTGGTAAATGTGTCGGTGGTTGGAAATATATAAATCATTTTAAAACCCAGTCATATTTTTTATTTACAAAAAATGATGTTATTGAGGAACAGTTGCTAAATAGCGTTCGTAGTACAATTACTTTAACGCCTAAGTTTAGCGGAGACAAAAAGATTTTTGCTTATATTGGTAAAATTGATTCTAATATAAAGTCATATAGTGAATTTACACCTTACGATGATTATCTGAAGTTCGTTGAAGCTTATGAGGACGATGCTAAGTACTTTAGTGGTCTGGACTATTTTTTTCATGAAGAACTATAATTACTTAGGTGAAATGCTTCCTTGTTGGTTTTCTTATCTTTAAGAAAACTTAATTTGGAAAATAAAGAGTTAAGCAAAATGTTTTTAGAAGATGGTAGAAATGTACGTTCGATTGTTCGTTATAAGAGGGTTATATCTGGAATAGTTCTTGTAGCTTTTGCTAGCCTTAATATAACCCCTCTTTTTGCTGGTACGTTAGATTTTGCCTCAAATAGTCCAAGTATTAGAACGGCACCAAAAGGTAACAGCCAGGAAGACAATTTAGATGGTTATAACTTAGCTAATGATGGCACGCCTATCTTGCTGAATGAAGGCCACGTTAATGCAAATCTTCAGTTAAAAAATAACTCTTTATTTAATAATGATATTAAATATAAACCTTATTTAGAAATTGGTGGTGCAAAATATTTTAATCAAACTTCAAGTGTTGCTGGTATATACGATTTATTTATTCCTTTGCTGCAAACTGATGATAGCCTATTGTTTGGTGATCTAAGAATCTTTGATCGCAGCGGTAGCTCATTTGAGGGTAATGCTCACTTTGGTTTTAGAAAGCTATTTTTGGATACTTTGGATAATAAAGAGTTATTCGGAGTTTATGCCGCATTTGATCGTAAAAGAGGAGAATCACGTAACTGGTATAACCAGCTAACTTTAGGTGGAGAATATTGGCATAACAACTGGTTTTTAGGTGGAAATATTTATAAAACCATCGGAAGAAACAAGGATTTGATTAATCAAGACTTTTCAGATAAACCAGAGCTATCTATATCTGATGAAGGAATAATCATTAGTAGAACTACTCAGGTATATAAGGAATATGAAAGATCCCTATCTGGATTAGACGGCGAGGT
The DNA here is from genome assembly GCA_964614705.1 of uncultured Coxiellaceae bacterium. Taxonomy (GTDB): domain Bacteria; phylum Pseudomonadota; class Gammaproteobacteria; order UBA9339; family UBA9339; genus CAZTPH01. Next base: position 163 of record CAZTPH010000096.1, on the reverse strand, counting down.
AGGATATAGCTTTAGCGACAATCTAACTGGCTACATTGGTGGATATTATTTTGCAGCAGATGGAGCAAAAACAGTAGCCGGCCCCAAATTAAGAGCAACATATAGCTATAGCCATCCAAGAGGAAGATTTTTAGGTATTTTTGATGGTATTAGTTTGGAAATA
>CAZTPH010000095.1:0-5499 GCA_964614705.1 uncultured Coxiellaceae bacterium | reverse complement strand
TTTTAATAAAATTACTAACAAATCACGTGGCGGATACCTCATTTATGCTGGTAATATGGAGCAAAAAATAGGTGATTTTTCGGTATTAAATTATAAAAATATTACGAATGTTTTTAGTGAATAGATTCTAACTACCGAATTTAGGATCATGTCTTTTATGAAATGGCAGTACTGGAAACGTTATGGTACATCTGATAGATAAATTGGTTGATTTTTCCTTGCTGGTTCATTTTTTTAGAGCCATTTTTGAGGCTGCTGAAAACTAAAAAAAAGTTTAAAATAATTGTTATAGAGCATCACTACCTAGAGTGGTTATGTTTTTAGGCACCTGCGGGCCACGGATGGCAAGGAGCAGGAAGGCAGGAAGCCTGTTGCCGTTAAAACTTAACCACTCTAGGTAAAGTGCTTTCTAAAAATTTGATTCGGGTTTAAGCAAACCCTTTTTAATTACCAAAACCACTTTGAATTCTAAAAAAAAAGAGAGTATTTTAGCAAGCAAATGACCCAAAGAAACAATAAATTACAAGTGGTAATCGGCCTTGGTAAAACAGGCGTGTCGTGTATTCGCTATCTGATTAAAGAAGGATTTACAGTTATTGCTATAGATAGCAGATTAGATCCTCCATTCCTTGCAGAACTCAAAAGAGATTTTCCTCAAGTTGAATATTATCTGGGTGGTTTTGATCACCCCATTCTTAAACAAGTAGAAGAGGTGATTATTAGTCCAGGAATCTCTTTAAGTGAGCCTGTTATTAAAGATGTTTTGCAGCAAGGAGTAAGAGTTATCGGCGACATAGAGCTATTTGCGCGTAAGGTAAAAAAATCTGTAATTGCCATTACTGGCTCCAATGGCAAAAGCACTGTTACTACTTTAGTGGGTGAAATGTTGCGCGCATCCAATAAAAAAGTAGCAGTAGGAGGAAATTTAGGCACAGCTGCTCTTGATCTTTTGGATGAGGACGTAGATTATTACGTGCTTGAGCTTTCTAGTTTTCAACTTGAAACCACTTACTCATTGCAGGCGCAAGCAGCCGCGATTTTGAATATTTCAGAAGATCATATGGATCGTTATGCTACTTTAAGTGAATATCTCACTGCTAAGCAACGGATATATACCAATTGCCAATCTGTAGTGGTTAACTTAGATGAACCTACAACTTATGCCGGGGTTGTTTTGCCTAAAAAGGTAACCAGTTTTAGTCAAAATAATCCAAAAGCTGATTTTAAGATATTGAACTGCTATTTAATGCATGGTGATACTAAAATTTTGGAGATTGGCGAATTAAAAATTAAAGGAATGCATAATGCCATGAATGCGCTTGCTGCTCTAGCTTTAGGTTATAGGATTAATACTCCTATTTCATCTATGGTAGAAGTTTTAAAAAAATTTCCTGGATTGCCTCATCGTTGTCAGTGGTTGGCTAATGCTGGTGGAGTGGATTGGTATAATGATTCTAAAGGAACCAATGTGGGTGCTACTAAATCGGCAATCGAAGGGTTAGGTGAGGTGACTCTTGGCAAGATAGTATTAATTGCAGGCGGTATTGGGAAAGGAGCTGATTTTTCGCTTTTGGCTAATTCTTTGACTAAATATGTTAAGACAGTTATTTTGCTAGGAAAAGATGCTGATTTGATCGAAAGAGCTTTAACAGGTAAAAGTAAGTTTTTACGTGCGCGCTCAATGAAAGATGCTGTGCAATTGGCAGCTGATGAGGCCGAATCCGGCGATATAGTATTATTATCTCCGGCGTGTTCCAGCTTAGATATGTTCAAAAATTTCGAAGATCGTGGCAATATATTTATCGAAGAGGTAGAGGGTATTTTAGGTTAAATGTTTACAGTAGGTTATAACTGCTGTTTTTAGGATTAGGTTGTATGCAAGTAGATGCTTTGTCATCAAAAGAAAAACAAGCCGCTTACTACTATGATTATTGGTTAGTACTTGCTATCTTTTCTTTGCTGGCTATTGGGCTGTTGCTTCTTGCATCAGCATCGATGGGGGTTGCGGGTAAATTTTATCATAACCCTTTTCATTTTTTATTTCGTCAAATCATTTATTTATTGGTAAGCTTGGTAACTATTTTCTTTGCCAAACGAGTACCCTTGGCTTTTTGGTTAAAAACGAGCGGCTATCTGTTGTTAGGTGCTATAGTTTTATTGGTTTTGGTTTTGGTGCCAGGAGTAGGAAGGTCAGTAAATGGTAGTATTCGTTGGCTAGGTTTGGGGTTTGCGTCGTTACAAGTATCAGAGTTTGCTAAATTTGCCATAGTAATTTATCTTGCCGGTTATCTTGAGCGCAGACAAGAAGAGGTAAGGACTAATATCCGAGGTTTTATTAAGCCTTTAGTTTTACTCGGGATGGTGGGTAGTCTTTTAATTTTAGAGCCAGACTTCGGTGCAATCGTAGTAATTATCTCGACTATGTTAGGGATGACGTATTTAGCAGGGGCAAGATTATCGCAATTTATCGTCTTGTTAGTAATAATTTTGGCGGGACTCGCTGCCATTGCAGTTATCTCTCCATATAGAGTGATGCGTCTAACTTCATTTTTAAATCCTTGGGCTAGGCCGTTTGATAGTGGTTATCAGCTAGTGCAGTCACTAATTGCTTTTGGTAGAGGAGGGATCTTTGGCGTTGGGTTAGGGAACAGTATTCAAAAATTATTTTATTTGCCTGAAGCTCATACCGATTTTTTGTTTGCGATTTTGGCAGAGGAATTTGGGGTGTTTGGCCAAATAATTGTAATTGGGATTTTTACTTTTTTAGTTTCACGAGCTTTTTATATTGGTTATATTGCAGCTAGAGTTAGAAATTGGTTTGGTTCATATTTGGCTTATGGCATAGGATTGTCTATTGGAATTCAAGTCATTATCAATGTTGGAGTAAATATGGGTTTATTGCCAACTAAGGGCCTCACTTTACCTTTTATGAGTTATGGTGGTAGTAGTATGTTGTTTAATTGTTTATCTATTGCCCTCTTGCTTAGAGTTTATCATGAGGTTATGCTTCAGGCTTCATTTACACCTAAGAGTTATTTTTTAAGCACTAAAGTTAAAAAATAAAATTAATCTTAAAAATAGTGAGTAGATTATTTATGATGAAAATTCCATCCATGCGAAGAATTAAAAATATCTATTTTATTGGAATAGGCGGTTCTGGGATGAGCGGTATCGCCGAGGTATTACTTAATCTTGGTTATAGGGTAAGCGGTTCAGATAAAAACGCAAGCTCCATTACTGATCGATTAGTTACCTTGGGTGCTAAGATATTCACTAGTCACCAATCAGGAAATGTTGATGGGGTCGATTTAGTAGTTACTTCGAGCGCAATTAGCAGCGATAATCCCGAGCTAGTAGCCGCTTTGCAACGACATCTACCAATTATACCTAGAGCTTTGATGCTAGCAGAATTAATGCGATTTCATTATGGAATTGCAGTTGCTGGTACTCATGGCAAAACTACCACTACCAGTTTGTTGGCTACCATTCTTTCTGTAGCAGATCTTGATCCCACTTTTGTAGTTGGCGGTATTCTAAATAGTGCAAATAGCAGTGCGCGTCTAGGTAGAGGCCAATATTTTGTAGTTGAAGCAGATGAAAGTGATGCCTCTTTTTTGCATTTTAATCCTATGGCGAGCATCGTAACTAATATAGACGCTGATCATATGACCACTTATGGTAACGATATAACCAAACTCAAAGAAGCGTTTATCAATTTTTTGCATCGGTTGCCATTTTATGGCTTGGCTGTTGTGTGTATTGATGATCCGGTGGTAAGAGAGATTTTGCCGCAAATTTCTCGGCCGGTTATCACCTATGGTTTTAGTGAAGATGCTGATGTTAGGGTCTATAATTTCAAGCAGCGTGGTTTTGGTAGTGGTTTTCAGTTGGATCTAAAATGCACTGGAGAAAAGTTAAGTATCCATCTCAATTTACCTGGAAGACATAACGTTTTAAATGCGGTGGCTGCTTCTATAGTTGCTTATGAGTGTTGTCATGTTGAGACTAAAGATATTGTTGGAGCTTTGGAAAAATTTAGTGGTGTCGGAAGAAGAATGGAGCGTTATGGTGAGATATCTTTTCCTAAAGGGAAGGTGGTTTTAGTTGATGATTATGGACATCATCCCAAAGAGATTGAGGTTACTGTTGAAGCGTTACGCTCAGCTTATCCCGGAAAAAGATTGGTATTAGCATTTCAACCGCATCGTTATACTAGAACTCGCGACCTATTTGAAGATTTTGTTAAAGTGCTGTCATCAGTAGATAGTCTATTTTTAATGGAGATCTATGCGGCAAGTGAACCACCTCTAGATGGGGTACATAGCCAAGCTTTGCTTGATAAGATTAAACTTTTAGGAGACACAAGGGCAATTTTCGTTGAGAACAATGATGAGTTAATTAGTAAGTTGCCATCGATATTAGAAGATGGAGATGTTTTGTTAGTGCAGGGAGCAGGTAATATTGGGACGGTTGCTTCAAGGCTGCAAAAAACTTTTGGATAATATTTTGAGAAAACATCAATTAAAAAACAAGTTATATACCGACCATAATTTAGCTGAGTACACCTCTTGGAAGATCGGAGGACCAGCTGATTATTTTTATCAGCCGCAAGATCTAGATGATTTGGTGGCTGTGTTAACCAAAGGGCCGCAAACCTCAATTACTGTGCTTGGTGGTGGTAGCAATGTTTTAGTTAAAGATCGAGGAGTTAGAGGGTTGGTTGTCTACTTGCATAATAGTTTAAAAGTTCTTGATGATTTGGGCAAGGGAGTAATTAAAGTTGGGGCAGGGGTGGGTCTTGCGAGGCTTGTACAATATTGCGGCGATCTTGGTATGCTTGATGTGGCCTTTATGGCTGGTATTCCGGGAACTGTTGGCGGCGCACTTAAAATGAATGCCGGTGCTTATGGTAAATTTATTTGGAGTTATGTACGTTCGGTAGCTACTATTAATCGCATGGGGAAGATCAAAACAAGGTATCCCGAAGAGTTTTTAACTGGTTATCGTAATATTGGCGGCTTGGCTGACGATGAATGGTTTATTGAGGCAAATCTTGCCTTTGATGTGGTTGATCGTAAATTAGCTCTAAGTGAAATAGATAACAATATTCAGCAACGAAAAAAATCTCAGCCTTTAGATTTGCCTAGTTGTGGCTCAGTGTTTCGTAATCCACCTGGAAACTATGCCGCGCGATTAATTGAGAGCGCAGGTCTTAAGGGGAAAGCAATTGGTGGAGCAAAAGTTTCCGAGAAACATGCTAATTTTATCCTTAATTTTAACCATGCCACAGCACAAGATGTAGAGCAATTAATGCAGATCGTAGTTGAGGTGGTAGAGAAAAATAGTGGTATTATCTTAATTCCTGAAGTGCATATTTTGGGGGAATAGGTATAGCATGGCGATGAGATCACAAAGACTATCTAGCAGAAATTCTCTAGGCAAGTTTTTGCTTAAGAGCACTATTTTGGTTGGATTAGTGTTATTATTGTGGTGTGGAAT
>CAZTPH010000094.1:0-5618 GCA_964614705.1 uncultured Coxiellaceae bacterium | reverse complement strand
CGCTATTTATTATGCCCAGTCTTTTTTTATGTCGTGTTGATAGTTTAGCTTTACGGTAAATCAAGCTTTTTACAGCCTAAAATCATTATTTTATTTCAGTAACACTCAGCATAATAATTTACTTTCCTTTAACCTTAAAACCAGGAGAGTAATATGTTTAAACAATTAATAAAAAAACGTCTTGCTGTTTACCGTTTGGAAAGATCACTCTATAAAAAGCTTTTTGAAGATTATTCAGCATTTCTAATTTCAAAAGGATATGTAATTAATACTTCCCAAGCCTATCTTAATAATGTCGAACACTTTACTAATTGGCTCAGTTCAAATAAAAACATAAGGCTACAAATTACTGCCGAGACTGTGTATAACTTTATAAATAAGCACTTGCCTGTTTGTTCATGTGCGCCACCAAAACCATGCCATATAAAAATAGTTCGTGCTGCTCTAAGATTATTGTTGCAAATGAGAGGGATTAATAGGTCTAACTGTAATGCGCCACTAAATCATTATCTAGAAACCATAATAAAAGAATATGATACTCATCTAGATGAAGTAGCTGGTTTAGCGGAAGCAACCAGATTTTACCATCGACGTTATGCCCATGAATTTTTAATCAGTATATTTAAATTTAAAAAGCCAAACTTTGAGCGTTTAGCTATACCTATTATTGTCAATTATATAACTCAAGTTAGTAAAAAATATAAAAAAAGCAGTCTGTGTGTCTTAATTGATTCGTTGCGCAGATTTTTAAGATTTTTACAATTTACTGGCAATATTGATCCATGCTTAATTAACTCATTGCCACGAATTCGCAAATGGAAATTAGCAACTATTCCAACATGTTTGCAGGATATAGAAATTGAAAGAATTATTTCTGTTTTTGATCGTAAAATTGCTATAGGTAAACGAGACTATGCGATTACTCGTTGTTTCACTGACTTGGGATTACGGTGTGGTGAAGTTGCAAGCCTTCAGCTCAATAATATTGATTGGCGTTCAGGGGCGCTGCATTTACCAAAAAATAAAGTTCGTCGAGAAGACGTACTTCCGCTGACTAAACCGCTTATAAGGGCTCTCATAGACTATCTAAGATATGGTCGCCCAAGAACAGATAGTCGATCAGTATTTGTTCACCATCGTGCTCCTTTTGGTTGTGCTGTTGCCCCAGAAACTATCCGTGGTGTTATACGTAGAGCCTATAAAAAAGCTGGGTTACCACCAACTTTAACGGGTACTCATATTTTAAGAAGAACTCTAGCAACGAAATTATTAAACAACGGTTCTTCATTAAAGGATATCGCTGACATTTTACGACATCGGTCCATAGATTCCTCTACGATCTACACCAAAGTTGATCTACCTCATTTATCACAAGTCTCTTTGCCCTGGTCAGGAGGAAGTTTATGAATATCACTATGTATGAGAAAGTTAAAGAATATATTAATACTAGGCATAATTTAGGAATTCAAATGAAAATAGAAGGAGACGAACTTCTGAGATTTGCTAATTATGTAGATAAAAAAAGATATAAAGGACCATTAACTACGGCAATAGCGATTGAGTGGGCTGGGTCGTCAAAAAAGGCTTCCCGTTTCTCATGGGCGCGAAGATTAGAGATAGTTCGTTGCTTTGCTAAATATTATTATGCCTTCGATTCTAAAACAGAGATACCGCCGAAAAATATATTTGGACCAACTCACAGGCGTAATACTCCATATGTCTATTCTGAGCAGGAAATTAAAGAAATACTAGCAGGAAGTTTACAATTGCATACCACCCAAGCCAAATTAAGACCAATAACTTATTATTATCTATTTGGCTTACTGGCTAGTTCAGGATTACGTATTTCTGAAGCAGTTCATTTAATTGATGATGATGTGGATTTTAGTAATGGTATTTTGACAATACGTGAAACTAAATTTTTTAAATCTAGATATGTGCCACTACATCCTACGGTTGTAAAAGCTTTGCAAGGATATCTGGCAATACGTAATAAAAAAATATGTTCTCAATGCGGTGCGTTCTTTGTTTTGGATAATAGATTACCGGTAACTACTCGTAAAGCAGGATATGCTTTTAAAGTTATACGCCAAAAATTATGGGCTGATAAGTTATACAAAAATAAAAAACCAAGAATTTATGATCTTCGTCATACATTCGTTTGCCAGAGACTACTAACTTGGTATAAAGAAGGAAAAAATTTAAACCAAATGATCCCCTTTCTTTCGACTTATATTGGGCATGTAAAAGTATCTGATACCTACTGGTATATAACTGGCATTCCAGAGCTTATGTCAGCAGCAACAAAACGCTTTGAGCAATTTTACCAATCAATTATTAAAGGAGAGAACCATGAATAACCCAAAAGAATTTGCAAGTATTTTGCAAAATTATTTTTATCAACGTTTAATAGAACAACAAAATGTTAGTAAACAAACAATAAAGAGTTATCGTGATACCTTCCGCTTATTATTTGAATTTACCAAGCTTTATCTTCGTAAGACAGCTGCCCAATTATGTTTGAAGGATATTAATGCAGATTTAATAGTGAGATTTTTAAATTACATCGAAAAAGATAGAAAAAATACTATACGTACTAGAAATATAAGACTTGCGGCTATCCGTTCTTTTATTAACTATGTTTCCTATCAAATACCAACCATATTACCAGCAATACAACAAATACTAGCTATTCCAATGAAGAGGTTTGATCGACCATTAGTGGGGTTCCTTACAAGGGAAGAAATGGAGGCCATTTTAATTGCCCCCGATATATCTACATGGGCGGGTAACAGGGATTGTGTCATGTTTGCTACTTTATATAATACTGGTGCCAGAGTATCTGAGGTAGCCTCATTACTTCGTAGTAGCGTAGAATTAAGCAAGACCCCTATTATTAGAATCCAGGGGAAAGGACGTAAAGAACGCGTAATACCCATATGGAAAAAAACTGAGGCTTTAATTAAGCAATGGCTAAATAGAATTGATGGTGACAAAGATGCTCCCTTATTCCCAAATCATTATGGCAGAGCGATGACCAGATCGGGTATAGAAAATAGATTAGAAAATGCCGTTAAAATAGCAAGCTTAACCTGTCCATCGATAAAAAAGAAAAAAGTTACTCCCCATATCATAAGGCATAGCACAGCCATGCATTTATTACAATCTGGTGTAGATCTTTCAGTTATAGCGCTATGGTTAGGGCATGAAAGTATAGTAACAACGCATCACTATATTGAAGCTGATTTAAAAATGAAAAAAGATGCTCTTAATAGTATTCAGGAACCAAAAAATAAAATCGGGACCCCGTATCGTTGTTCTGATAAGCTACTTGCGTTTCTTGAAAATCTGTAATTATTATGCTGAGTGTTATTGAGATAAAATAATGATTTTAGGCTATAAAAAGCTTGGTTTACTATAAAGCCGAACTATCTACATGACATAAAAAAAGACTGGGCATAATAAATAGCGTCTTTATTGCAATGCAACTCGAAACCAAAAAGGATGGAGCAGTTACGTCCTGCATTGTAAAAAAGACGTTTTGAACTAAGCCGCTTACTGAAGCTTATTTGCTATGGGGTTTGCTTTCGGGGTCTTGGGATAATCTGAATTTTTTTTGTAAAAGTAGAAGGCTTTAGATAAAAATAGCTGCGTTTTATACATCAATTTAGTCTTTTGACATATCCATATGACATTTTTTATCGCTATGAGACCAGATGTTTCGTTAATTTTTGAGCAGTAAATAATAGGCATCCTTCCGATTATTTCAGAATTTTTTTCAGTATCAAGATATGTCTTAAAATCGATTAAAATAATCATGTTTATTTTTTAGGATGTATTAGGAATTATATTAGCCAATTTATTCGGCATCTCCTGAATCGTATAAAGATGGCCTGTTTTGCATTTTGGGCAAAGTGTAATGTCGTTGCCAGTTAATTCAAGCATCAATAAACGCACATCTTTTTTCTGTTTTTCTTCTGTTGGTTCATATGAAAGTAGTTTTCTGATTGTGGCGACGTTTTTCTTTTTACAAGCATTTGCCAAAAAACCAAAAAATCGAATCCTCATGAACCCTGTTGGAACAACGTGCATTAAAAATCTACGAATAAATTCCTCTGGTTTTAGAGTCATGACTTTTACTGTATTGTTGTCAGAGTAATCGCGCCATTTAAATTTTACTGATTTTTCATCACAGCTCAAAATCCTGTAGTTTGATATCGCTATCTTGTTTACATATCTACCAAGATAATCTAATAATTTTTTTGGACCAGCAAAAGGATGCTTTGAGTAAACAACCCATTTCTTTTTCATTAAGTTGTCAAGCAATGTTTCGAGGCTTTCTCCAATGCTCAAACTAGTTTTCAAACTAGGATCATTTGGAATTTTAAGCTTGTCTCTATCGTAAAGAGCTCTTAAGCCAGAAATAAAAATTCCTCTGAACACTTCAGACATAGCTTTTACAGGGAATAAATAGTCAGGTTTTGATGGCTGCCATTTGTTTCCATCAACTAAAGCGCCCCCCGAAATAATGCAATGCAAATGATTATGATCTAATAGGTTCTGACCCCACGTATGCAAAATTGCGATCATCCCCATCAAGCCATTTAATCTTTTTGGATCTTCACCAAATGTTTTTATAGTTTCCCAAACTGCTTGCATTAATAAAGAGTATAATTCCTTTTTGTTATACAGTATTAATGTGTTTAGCTCGTGTGGCAGCGTAAAAACCACATGAAAGTACGGAACCGGTAATAACTCTTTTTGCCTGTCCTCGAGCCATTTTGCAGTTTTCAATGACTGGCATTTTGGGCAGTGTCGATTACGACAAGAGTTATACGACACACAAATATTGTCACAATTATCGCATTGCTCTACATGACCACCCAATACCGATGTTCTGCAATTACATATGGCGTTAATTACCTTATGCTGCTCGGGTGTCAGCGCATTATTTTTGCAATAGGTTTCTCTATGCATACGAAACACGTCACCGAGCTCAACAGGGCGCTTGTCCTGTGCGTCTTCTTGATCGCACATGATTAAATGCTCAATTGATCTATCGGTGATTTAACACTTTTATCTTTGCATGGTACGAATCTTAAGTAGCGAGTAGTACTCCGTACACTTGAATGACCCAAAAGCTCTTTAATAATGAATAGATCGACACCTGACTCAAGCATATGAGTACCATAGGCATGCCTCAAGCTATGAATGCCTCCTATCTTTTTTACTCCGGCTCTTTCTTTTGCTTCTTTATATATTAGGGTTGCCGCACCACGCGTAATGTGACGTGAGCCATTTGAGTAGTTGTTAGGAAAAATGTAACCAGTGAATTTACAATGCTTCCAATAAGCACGAAGTTGTTCAAGAACAACTGGAGATAGTGTTACATAGCGATCTTTTCTATTTTTAGTGCACCTAATATGCAACGTCATCCTGGTGCTATCAATATCTTCAATTCTTAAATTAACCGCTTCTGAAACACGGAGCCCAGCGCCATAAACAACCACTAATAATGTTTTATGCCTAATATTACCGAGGGAGTTTATAATTCTTTGAACTTCATCGGTACTTAATATTTGAGGTAATTTGTATGTAACCTTGGTCATTGGCAACTC
>CAZTPH010000093.1:3503-5631 GCA_964614705.1 uncultured Coxiellaceae bacterium | reverse complement strand
ACGTAGATATTCACAGCTTTAACCATAAAACATTATTACGTATCTATATTGATCTTCCTTTAGGAGATGATAAGCATAGCGGAATAACGCTAGATGATTGTAGTAAAGTAAGCAATCAAATTGGTGCTTTGCTGGATGTAGAAGAGGCTATCAAAGATGGTTACACCCTAGAGGTTTCGTCATGCGGAATAGATCGTGGGTTATTTAATTTAGAACATTATAAAAGATATGTTAATCATGAGATTAGTGTGTCTTTATTTAAGCCCCTTGATGGACAAAAAAAAATCACGGGAAAGTTACTAGATGTAAATAACGATGAGTTACGGTTAGAGGTTGATAAGAAAGAATGTCGGTTTGCATTAACAGATATTAGTAAGGCTAAATTAATTTCAGAATTAAGGTGAAGCTTATGAATAAGGAGATATTACTAGTTGTAGATTCAGTATCTAACGAAAAAAGTATGGAAAAAGAGGTTATTTTCCGTGCTATTGAAAGTGCTCTCGAGGCAGTAACCGCTAAGCGCTATGCTGAAGAGGTAGATATTCGAGTTGCTATTGATCGCAAGACAGGCGACTATGAGACTTTTCGTCGTTGGACAGTGATTGCAGACGAAGATGATCTTGAGTTTCCTGTTAAGCAGATTTTTTTGTCCAAATCTTTGGCTATTAATGATGAGCTAGAAGTAGGTGATGTGATCGAAGAGGCGATAGAATCAGTAGAGTTTGGGCGTATTTCTGCTCAATTAGCTAAACAAGTTATTATGAGAGAAATTCGTCGTGCTGAGCGTGAAGATATTGTTAAACATTATCATGGTTTAATTGGGGTATTAGTAATGGGAGTGGTTAAGAAAGTTACTCGTGATAATATTATTCTTGAAATGGGCGGGGGTGTTGAGGCGATAATTTTACGTGATGGTATGTTGCCAAGAGAAGCCTTGAGATTACACGACAGAGTACGAGGAATTTTAACATCGGTTAGAGAAGACAGTAAGGGGCCAATGTTAGTTGTTAGTAGGACTGTACCTAAGATGTTGATTGAGTTATTCAAATTAGAAGTTCCAGAAATTAGTGAAGAAGTCATTGCGGTTAAAGGTGTAGCACGTGACCCTGGTTTACGCGCTAAGATTGCAGTTAAAACTAATGATGGTCGTATTGATCCAATAGGGGCATGTATTGGTATTCGTGGTTCACGGGTACAAAATGTATCTAACGAGTTGGGTGGCGAGAAGGTAGATGTGATTTTATGGGATGATGACCCTGCTCAATTAGTGGTTAATGGTATGGCTCCAGCTGAAATTGCTTCAATTGTTGTTGATGAAGATAAAAAAAGCATGGATATTGCAGTAAGAGATGATCAGTTGGCTTTGGCGATTGGTCGTAATGGACAAAATGTTAAATTAGCCAGTGAATTAACTGGTTGGAAGTTAAATGTAGTTAGCACTGAAGATGCCAAGAACAAAGCTAAAGAAGAAACTCAAAATTTAGGCGCTATTTTTGTGGATGGTTTATCAGTAGATGCAGACTTAGCTGATACTTTAGTGCAAGAAGGTTTTCGTACTCTAGAAGATGTTGCCTATGCTCCTATTGAAGATTTGGCAACTATTGATGGTTTTGATAAGGAGCTTGCGGACGCTTTAAAAAATCGTGCTAGAGATGTTCTACTAGAAAAAGCTTTGTCTAGTAAAGATGAAGTTGGTGGGGTTGAGCCCGCTCAAGATCTTTTAGAGCTAGAAGGAATGAGTAGGCACATTGCTTATGTGCTTGCCACTAAGGGGATTATTACCCGAGAGGATTTAGCTGATCAAGCAGTAGATGATTTAAGTGATGTGGAAGGTTTGACTAGTGAAGAAGCAGCTAGGTTGATCATGGCGGCTCGTAAACATTGGTTTGAGTAGGTATAGTGGTAACAAAAAGGGTTTAGTATGGCAGACATTACAGTAGAACAGTTAGCTAAAGTTGTAGGCATTCCGGTTAAGGTGTTGTTAACCAGATTGAAGAACGCTGGAATCAGCGTGAATGACGCTAATCAAACTATTAATGATGAACAAAAGCATCTGCTTTTAGAGCACTTAAAATCAGCGCATACTATCACCACGGAAGCTGCGCCAGCTACTTTAAAACTAAAGAAA
>CAZTPH010000093.1:0-3493 GCA_964614705.1 uncultured Coxiellaceae bacterium | reverse complement strand
CCTAGTCGTAGTAATGTGATTAACGTTACTGTTCTTAAACGTCGTGCTCATTATGATGCTGATAAAGAGATTAAACTTGAAGAGCAAAAAGAGCAGGCAAAAGAGCTTGAAAAGATTAAACGTGAAAGTGATAAACAAGCTAAAAAAGTTGGTGCTCAAGCTGAAAGTGTTGGGGCTAGTGATAAAGAGTCATCAGGAATAGACAATCAAGATAAAAAATCTGATGAAGCCAGTGGTTTTAAGAAGCGCACCCATCTTGAGGTTAAACAGGCGCCTAAGCGTGCAGTTAAAGGTCATGCTGCTAAACATAAAGAAACTGAGGTTGTTGACAAGCATGAGTCACAGGAAGTGGTTAAGCAACAGGTGCCCTCATCCCAGGCATTAGCTCGAGAAATTGCTATTCCAGAAACATTAACTGTGGGTGAGCTTGCACAAAAGATGGCAATTAAGGCTACTGAAGTAATTAAAACCATGATGAAGATGGGAGCAATGGCTGCTATCAATCAGGTTGTTGATCAAGATACAGCTGCTTTAGTAGCAGAGGAGATGGGGTTTAAGACTAAGCTAATTAAGGAAACAATTTTAGAGGATAATTTAGTAGTTACTGAAGATCTTGATAGTGGAGAGATGTTGAAGAGGGCTCCAGTGGTAACCATTATGGGTCACGTTGATCATGGAAAAACCTCATTATTAGATTACATTCGTCGTACCAAAGTTGCAGCTAAGGAAGCAGGTGGTATTACTCAACATCTTGGTGCCTATCATGTTGAAACCGAGCGTGGAATAATAACTTTTCTTGATACTCCTGGCCATGAAGCTTTTACAGCCATGCGTGCGCGTGGAGCAAAATGTACCGACATTGTAGTGCTGGTTGTTGCTGCAGATGATGGAGTAATGCCCCAAACAGTAGAAGCTATTCAGCACGCCCAGGCTGCATCTGTTCCTATAATTGTAGCTATCAATAAAATAGATAAACCAGAAGTGGATCCAGAGAAGATCAAGACAGAACTGACCAAGTATAACATTGTTCCAGAAGAGTGGGGTGGTGATACTATTTTTCAAAAGATTTCAGCCAAGACCGGGGCAGGGGTGGATGCTTTGCTTGAGTCGATCTTAATTTTAGCTGAGGTCCAAGAGTTGAAGGCTCCTATAGCATGTCAAGCCCGCGGAGTTGTTATTGAAGCACACCTGGATAAGGGACATGGTCCTGTGGCGTCAATTTTGATTCAACGCGGAACTCTTCATCAAGGCGATGTTATGTTGGCTGGTCTGTACTACGGCAGAGTACGCGCTATGTTTGATGATACGGGGAAAAAGATTAATGAAGCTTTGCCATCGATGCCAGTCGAGGTTTTGGGTTTATCTGGGGTACCAGCGGCTGGAGATGAGGTGATCGTTTCGGTTAATGAAAAGAAAGCTCGAGAAATTGCTCTCTTTAGGCAGGGAAAATATCGTGATGTTAAATTAGCCAAGCAGCAAGCTACTAAGTTAGAAAATATTTTAAACAAAATGCAAGAGCAAGGTACTAAAATTTTAAATATAGTTTTAAAGACAGATGTTCAGGGTTCTGCTGAAGCCATTAGGGATATGTTGAATAAAATTTCTGTTGATGAGGTTAAGGTTCATGTTGTTTCTAGTGGAGCTGGGGGTATTACTGAATCAGATGTAAATTTAGCATTGGCATCTGATGGAATTGTCATCGGATTTAATGTTAGAGCTGATGCAGTGGCTAAAAATTTAATTGAAAAAGAGGGAGTAGACTTACGTTATTACAGTGTTATCTATAAATTGGTTGATGATATTAAGGCTGCCCTAACGGGTATGCTTGCGCCAAAATATGAAGAGCAAAACTTAGGTATGGTTGAGGTAAGAGAGGTGTTCAAGTCATCAAAGTTTGGCACAATTGCTGGTTGTATGGTTCTAGAAGGTGTTGTTAAGCGAGGTGCTCTGGTCCGATTATTGCGCGATAATGTTGTTATCCACCAAGGAGAGATTGAATCGTTACGTAGGTTTAAAGATGACGTCCAAGAAGCTCGCCAAGGTATGGAGTGTGGTATTGGGATAAAAGGGTATAACGACGTCAAAGTCAAAGACCAAATCGAAGTCTACAAATCTGTTTTAGTTAAAAGAACTTTAGAAGGCTAGCTGGCTAATACTTGGCTAAGCTCTATTAACTCTTTATTGCTTACAGTTCTTGAAGATTTACTAGGGTCTGGAAAGGGTGCCAGGAGATATTTGCCGTTTTGGATAGCAGTCATACGTTTTGAATGACCCTTAATTAAACTCTTGATTGCCAAGTCTCCCATTATAGAAGCGCTAATTCTATCTAAAGCTGTTGGTGATCCTCCTCTTTGGATATGCCCAAGCACACAAACTCGATAGTCAAATTTTGGGGTTAGCAATTTCAGAGCCTGGGCAATATTAAAGCTGCGACCTGGATTGTCTGCCTCTGAAACCACGATAATTATACTCTGTTTTTTTCTTTTAGGAGACAGAATTCTTTTGGCTAGTTCTGGTATGGTGATAGGGAATTCTGGTATCAAAATGTGTTCAGCGCCAGACGATATTCCTACATCAACTGCCAAAAAGCCAGCATGACGCCCCATAGTTTCCACTAAAAAGTATAGCCCACTGCTTGCTGAAGTATCACGAATTTTATCTATAGCTTCCATTGCTGAGTTACGGGCAGTATCATAGCCAATGGTGTAGTCCGTGCCTACGATATCATTATCGATAGTTCCTGGGAGGCCAATGGTCTTAGGTCCACCTTCATCTTCTAGGATACTTGCTCCTCTATAAGTGCCGTCACCGCCAATGGCTACTAAGTAATCTATTTTTTGTTGTTTAAGAAATTTTCGTACCTTATCTCGAGCTTCTTTTTTGTGAAATTCTTTGGATCTGCCAGAGCGACATATTGTACCGCCATGTTGTATGCAGCCTGCAACATCTTCTGGATGTAGCGGAAAGATCTTTTCTTCAATTAGTCCGTGAAATCCGTCATGACAGGCAAAAACTTTTAAACCGTGGTAGCTACCTGATCTAACCACAGAGCGAATGGCGGCATTCATTCCTGGTGAATCTCCTCCTGAGGTTAGCAACAATACACTTTTTTGAGCCAGATGTTTTTTCTTGGTAGTCATAAATCCTCCTTAAGAAATGCCTAGTTAATTGGTGGGCCCACTAGGACTTGAACCTAGGACCAATGGATTATGAGTCCACTGCTCTAACCAACTGAGCTATGAGCCCCGCCTTTATAATCAAGGGTTATATCGTAACTGCTTAATTCACCAAAGTCAATTTGTGGGGATTTTGTGGGGGCTACGCTCCCATAAATTCCACAATTAAGACAAACTTGCATTTGCATGAGTTTGTCCCTCATTAACTTGTACAGGAAATAATCCTGTGTTTATACTCCTTAGTAGCGTTAAAGTTGGTCCAATAGCATCGTGGTTGGCCGTACAAACCTTATTTGTCGCTGCAATAAGATTGCCTA
>CAZTPH010000092.1:0-5745 GCA_964614705.1 uncultured Coxiellaceae bacterium | reverse complement strand
ATTGTTTTTGGATGTTAACGTTAAACCTATTCATCACCAATCATAAACTGCTTTATTCTCATTCCAGTAATCCAAAGTGACAAAAGGTATAATAGCGTAGAGCCCACACATAATAAAGCAAGGCGCAGCACTCTAGTAAACTTATCCCAAACAAACCACTCTGAAAGATTAGCGCTACTTAGATATAAAAACAGCAATAAAACCAAATTGGCAAAGATTAATCGCCACCAAAACAACTTCCAACCGTTATCTTGAAGATAAATTCCTTTTCGCTTTAACATCACGAATAACAAAATAGCATTGATAGTAGATGTCAAAGAGGTAGCAAGCGCAAGCCCTGCATGTTTAAGTGGAAATACCAAAATAACCGCTAAAACCATGTTTATTGCTAGTGAAATAGCAGCTATTTTAACTGGTAATTTAATATTCTGCTGTGAATAAAATGCTGATGCCAACACCTTAATTAACATAAATGCTGGTACTCCTAAAACAAACCCAAAAAGACTTTTTCTCACCATCAGTACATCAAATTCGGTAAAGTTACCGCCTTGAAATTGAAATAGTGTTGCCACAATCGGGCCTGCAAGCATACTTAAACCAATTACAGCAGGAATTGCAATAATTAACACAAATCTGATCGCCCAATCTAAAGCAGAAGAAAAATCTTGCTTTGCCAAACTAGCATGTTTACGCGCTAGATGTGGCAATACCACAGTTGCTATCGCTACTCCGAACACCCCAAGAGGAAACAGAGTTAAGCGGTTAGAGTAATTTAGCCAAGAGATACTACCAATTGGCAAAAATGAAGCTAATAAATTATCAACTAAAAAACTAATCTGAGCTACCGAAACCCCTAAGATTGCCGGAATCATTAATTTTAATATTTTTCTAACTCCTTCATCACGCCATAAAATTTTGGGGTGTGGCAAAAGATTTAATCTAGAAAGAAGTGGCAATTGAACCGCAAGTTGAGCTATTCCACCGATAAATATACCCCATGCCAACGCCTTAGTTGGCTCGTCACAATATGGCGCAAGAAAGATGGCGCTACCAATCAAAGCAAGATTTAAAAAGTTAGGGGAAAAAGCAGGAACCCCGAATCTACCGTAAGAATTCAAAATTCCACTTACATAAGCACTAAGAGAAACAAATAAGATATAGGGAAAAGTAATTCGCAACATTGATGCGGTTAATTCAAAGCGCGTTGGATCGTGGGCAAAACCTGGAGCAAACAGATATACCAACCAAGGGGTAATTAAGACTGCAACTATGGTTAAAATTGATAGGACGCTTAAAATAGCCCCAGCTACTCGGTCAAGAAATAACCTTACCTCATCATGGGTACGATTTTGCTTGTACTCGGATAATATCGGGATAAAAGCTTGCGAAAAAGCCCCCTCTCCAAATAAACCTCTTAAAAAATTGGGAATACGATAAGCAACGTTAAAAGCGTCCATCCCGCTACCTGCACCAAAATAGTAAGCAAACACCATCTCGCGCACAAGACCAGTAATACGCGAAATAACGGTCATAGCAGAAAAAATTAAGGTAGATTTAAGCAAAGTCTTTTTCATCTACCAAACAGTCTACATGGTTATTCCTTTAAATTCTAGATAGTGCTATATATAGGCAAATAAATTAATATCTGCTTGGCCTAAGAACCAAAATATTTTACATCAGAATAAAATTAAATTCCGGTATTGAAACCTAGATAGCATCGTATATGATGCATAGTATTATCACCATTGTTAATAACTTTGAAAAACGATAAACAAAATAAAGCAAGAGCTTTCAAGAAATTGAGCATAACCTTAGTTATGTTTTTTTTTCTTGCGTTAATTATTTTTTTTCTTCATAAAAATTTAAAACCAAAAAACCTTAAGCAACAGCCATCAAACACACCAAAACCAGCCATTAGTATTATTGATCAACCAATTTTATTAACCCAGAAACTATCTAAGATAAGTAACAAACTGCCATATTTGAAACTTATTCCACTTCGTTTGCCGCATAAAAAAGCAATAGGAAAGGTCAAAAAATCGATTAAATCACAATCAACTCATTACCCAAAAAGTAAAATTAGCAATTATCAACCTTATACCATGTTTAAATTAACTAACGCCTATAGAAGCTCAGCTGGCTCATCAAGAAAGCTGGATATAGATCTATTTATCCCCATTTGGCAGAACCGTTACAATATAATATTTTCTGATCTACGAGTTAATAGTTTTTTACGAAAAAATAATGGCTATAATCTAGGTTTAGGATACCGCCATTTATCGGGGGACAAATGCAAACTTTATGGTATATACGCCTATTTTGATCAAGGTATAACCGGGTACGACAATAAATTTAGTCAATTAACTCTTGGAGTAGAACACTGGTTACATAACTGGTTTTTGGGGGGTAATTTTTACCGAACTATCGGAGAAAAATCTAAATTTACTAACGCTAATAAAAATTATCGCGAAAAATCTTTGTACGGCGTTGATGCTCTAATTGGACATAGTTTTAATGATAGCCTAACTAGCTATATCGGTGGGTATTACTATTTTGATTATAACAGCTCGCGCGACATTCGCGGCGAAAAACTATTATTATCGTATGACTGGAGAACCAGTAACGGCAAAAGAGTGGTCGAAATATTTGATCAGGTAGGCATTGAAGCTAGCGCCACTCATGACAATCATCGAGGAAATACTTTTAGTTTAGCGCTTAATTTTAGAATTAGCTGGACTACGAACACCCAACCTGCGGCGGATGGCATGATTAGACGAATGACTGATCCTATCCGCCGTAATAATGAGATAATAACTATAACTTCAGCAGTTTTAGCCGATTCTACTTCGACCACCACTAAGAGTACTAAAACTACAAAACCTACTACCCCACGATCAGAACAAGAGAAGACACCGAATTTAAATTCTGAATCAAAACAAAACTCAGCAACCCCAAAATTGAAATTTGAACCAAAACAAAGACCCGTAGCTCCAAAACTAAAATTTGAACCAAAAACATATTACCTTAGGCGCCATAAAGTAGATATTAATGACATAGACAGCAATAAGTACAACTATGACATTCCCTATCCATTTGGATACGACTATGAGAGACATAACGAAACAGAGTATTGCTTAACAATAGTGCAAGAAGCTGTGGAAAAAATCCAAAAAAGAAAAGAGAGAGATCTTAGACTTAACAGGCAAGAAATTAGACACGATGACCTCCTGGATATATTGAAAGAAATGGATGAAAGAGATACCAAAAGACATTATAAAGGATATAAGCTTGAGCCGCATAGTAACTACGTAAATGACATACGAGCAACTAATATAAATATGGCAAAAATAGACAAATATCGTAGACCACCAGGTGAAATATCTACTGAAGATTTTCTAGAAGCGCAAAGAGATATGCGTGAATACAAAGAACTACTAGAAAAAAGGCAGAGATTTAAAACCAACCAATTAATCTATGAAGATTACATAGAATTAATTAAAAATGCTGGCAAAAGTGAAGCAAGACTAAAACAAGAAAATGCCTTCAAACATAACCAAATGACTGCCGATGACGAGCTAGATTACTGCCTAATGACAAGGAGAGAATCTGAAGAAGAAAAAATAGCGGTGATACGCTCTAAACTAAATGAAGAAGATCTACCAATCGATGAAATGATGAGATACTATAGCATACTACTCTATGAAAATGATGAAACAAGAACCATCAAAGAATTAGAGCAGTATTATAGTGAAATAAATAAACCTGTTGCAGAAAGTAGACTAGAAAAGATCCAAAATTGGCTTTCATCAACCTGGGATAATCTGTTTGACTAGATAACTTTAACTTAAGAAATTCTTAAGTTTGAATAAAATAGCTAAAATATCGTTGATAACCAATAGAAAAATGTGATAATGGTAATAGATAAACTCTAAAAAACCAAAATATAATATTGAATGAACATGGAAATACAAAAATCTCTAATGCACCTATTACGTAAACTAATATTTGGCACAATTTTAATCATTAACTTTGGGTATATTCATGCTGGATGTGCCGCAACTGGTAAAATAGAGGTCAACGGCATTCAACCCCCTTTCACCGGTGATGCTAACACGAATGTACTATCATATCGGATAGGCAATAATCTCAATCTGTTTTTTTCACCCAAATATAACCCTAACGCTTACGGCATTACAATAAACACCATAAATGATAACCAACCATCGCTTACTTATAACACAAACATTAATGGCTGTGAGGCTAAATCAAGTCATTACTCATGCAATGTGGTTATACCAACCCCAACGAAAGAGGCGAATTATAATAACTTTAGTATTACCATATTTGATCAACATAACAATCAGTTAGAAACATTTTATGGAGCCGTTCCAAAAATAGAAGCATCCTTACAAAGCTCGGAAAAAAATGGCCATTATGATGCATTGGTAATAACCAATACCAGCGACAGCACCATTAAGAACCTCAAAATTGAAAATGGTGGGCACATAATTTTTGCAGAAAATGAGCTTATACTAATCAAGCCACATAAAAGCATTTCAATTAAGTTTAAAGTGACTGTTGACCAAAAAAACCCGAATAAAGCTGATTTAATTAAAATTTCTTACCTATATAATAACCAAACCTTATATTACAACATAGCCTTTAATCTAGGTGAATCTCATGAAATTGCCACGAAAAATCTTCATCTAGGCAATCCTCTATTTTTGTATGCTGATAACGCTAACAATCCTATAACTGTTATAGCCACAAGAGCCATTGACCTAAAAAAAGGTAACTACCGCATAGAGTTACTGCTAGCTAATAAAACAGCTGATACTAATCCAATCCAATTAAGCAATAACTATTCCATAAAATTGCTAGACGAAAATGGCAAAAAAATCGATTTAAAAATAGATCCCAAAAAAATCACTTATGGACCAGAATGTAGTAATGGTATGCTAACTGATGATGAATGCTTGCTAACCATAGAAGGCTCGACCAAGGATAAAAATATCTATACCTCCTTTGCCCTTGACATTAATCATAGCAACGGAACAAAAACGATAATAGGGCAACTTGGAGGCGAGCTAGGCCTTGATAATGAACCAATCTTAGAACTTTCAAAATCTGGATATTATCATTTATCTCTAAAAAACAACGCCAAACAGGAAATTGTAGTTTTAGAGGTTCGCTCTCCACAACAATGCATTTCTCTGCATCAACCAATCATTAACTCCACTATAGCCCATAACAATGTTCTCAATCTAAAGCTAGAGCCCACTGAATACCAACCTACTGATGAATGTAACGGACAGATTATTATCAAATATACAACACCAGATAGTTCAGAGGTAAAAACCTCCATAATTCCCATAAATATGATGCCAAAACAGGAAGGATTTTTTAGCAATTTTTGGCAAAAACACAAGACAACCATAATAATTGTTGGAGTTACTATCGTTATTATTGCTGCTAGTGCAATTTATATATATTCAAACAGTCAACCGTCATCTAAAATATTAGAATCATCAGCCCTAACTGATACCCCCATAACCCCAAATAACCCTGAACTACCACAAACTGGTATTCAGACAAAAATTCCACCCAATATTTTGACACCTGCTAAACAAATCATCAATACAGATTTAGCCAAGAATTTAGGACTACCTGAAGAAGCAACTAAAGAAATTATAGGTCAAGAGCTAGATAAAATCTTCATGACACCAATATTAGTCCCGCCATACC